>CANHDN010000022.1 GCA_947459415.1 Bacteroidota bacterium | reverse complement strand
GCCATGGAAAAATTCAAATAAACTTAGATAATAAATATATTTGTACTGTTAAAACACTAAACAATGAATGTAAAAAAAATAATGATGTACGGTAGCATGGGAACCATGCTCGCATTTGCGGCATGTAAAAGTGATCATAAAACTGCTCATAACAGTGAAAGTGATTTTGAAGTTAACTGCGATAACTTCGCTGATTTACAAATTTTGCGTTATCAAATTCCAGGGTTCGAGCAGCTCAGTACACAAGAAAAAGAATTGGCCTATTACCTTTCTGAAGCAGCAAATTGTGGAAGAGATATTTATTTCGATCAAAAATATAAATACAACCTAAGTATTAGAAGAACACTTGAAGCTATCCTAAACACATACACAGGTGAGCGAAGCAGCAATGAATGGACTCAATTTGAAATCTATGCCAAGCGCGTTTTTTTCTCGAACGGAATTCACCACCATTACTCAAATATTAAATTTACACCTACTTGTAGTGAAGCATATTTTTCTCAACTCATTAAAGCATCTGATTCAAGCTTGTTGCCATTAGAAGGAAAAACTGTAGACCAATTTATTAGTGACATGCAACGCGTTTGGTTCGACCCAAACTTTGATGCTAAATTAGTAAATCTGGCCTCAAACGTAGATAATGTGACAGCCTCTGCCAATAATTTTTATGAGGGAGTAACTGCTAAGGAAGTAGAATCATTTTATGCAGCCAAGATTGACACCAGCGACAGAAGACCTATTTCTTGGGGATTAAATAGCAAGCTTGTAAAAGTAAATGGTCAAATCCAAGAACAGGTTTGGAAAGTAGGTGGCATGTATGGTGCAGCCATCGAAAAAATTGTGTTTTGGTTAGAAAAGGCCGTTACCGTTGCAGAAAACGATAAACAGAAAAAAGCATTGGAGCTTTTGGTTCAGTACTACAAAACCGGCGATTTAAAAATTTGGGACGAGTATAATATTGCTTGGGTAAATGATACTGAAAGCAAATTAGATGTGGTAAACGGATTTATTGAAGTATATGATGATGCCATAGGTAAACGAGCTTCTTTTGAGTCTGTCGTAAGCTTAAAGGATATGGAAGCAACTAAAAGAATTGCGGCAATTGCCAAAGAAGCACAGTGGTTTGAAGACAATTCTCCCATTTTCCCTCAACATAAAAAGGCAAGTGTAAAAGGAATCACGGCTAAAGTAATTACTGTTATTCAGGAAGCAGGAGCTAGTGCACCTTCTACCCCTATTGGGATTAACTTACCAAACGCAAATTGGATCAGACAGGAACATGGCTCTAAATCGGTATCTCTTGGAAACATTGTTCACGCTTATAATATTGTTGGTGCAAAAAGTCCGATGATGAAAGAATTTTGTAATTCAAAAGAAGAGATAGAACGCAATACAAAATACGGCGCATTGGCATCAGACCTGCATACAGACATGCACGAGGTTATTGGTCACGCTTCTGGAATTATTAATCCGGGTATTGGAGATCCAGATCAAACGCTAAAAAACTATGCAAGCACTTTAGAAGAAGCACGTGCAGATTTAGTAGCCTTGTATTATGTGTATGATCAAAAGTTAGTAGACATGGGTATCATGCCAAGTTTAGAAGTAGGGAAAACAGAATATGACGGGTATATCCGTAATGGATTAATAACC
This sequence comes from Bacteroidota bacterium, assembly GCA_947459415.1. Taxonomy (GTDB): domain Bacteria; phylum Bacteroidota; class Bacteroidia; order UKL13-3; family UKL13-3; genus B1. The sequence continues at coordinate 24,824 of CANHDN010000022.1, read as the reverse complement.
CAATTAACCCGTTTAAATTTAGGAGAAAACCTAGAGGAAGCGCATATGCGCAATCGTCAGTTAAACGCAATGTGGGCTTATGAAAAAGGCAAAAGCGAAAACGTAATTAGTTTCTTTAAAGAAAACGGTAAAACCTATGTAAAAGTTAACAATTACGAACGCTTAAGAGAATTATTTGGTGAATTGTTGCGCGAAATACAACGTATTAAATCAGAGGGAGATTTTGCAGCAGGACAAGCTTTGGTTGAAAATTATGGAGTTAAAGTAGATCAAACACTTTTAAAAGAGGTAAAAGACCGATTTGAAAAATTAAATGTTGCTCCTTATAAAGGATTTATTCAACCGGTTTTAACCCCAATCATGCAAAACGACAAAATAATTGATGTGAAAGTTTCTTATCCTGATAATTGGCTTAAAGATCAACTCGAAAGAAGTAAAAAGTATAGTTTCCTTCCAAATAAAAACTAATTCAAAAAAATCTGGCTCCTTGAGCCAGATTTTTTTTGCCAAAATTTTCACTAACTTTGATGTCTCATAAATACCCATACCATGAAAAAATTTATTAGCACAATTAGCCTAATCTCTGCTTTTTTTATTTGCCATGCACAAAACTTAGAATTGGGAATTAAAGCTGGCATTAACAGAGATAAAATTGAGCTAGAAGATCTTCAAAATCTAGCTACTAAAATAGAGCCAAATACAACCATAAATATTGGTGGATACCTCAGATTAAGCACCCCAATAGGTTTATACATTCAGCCTGAAGCAGTATTTAATAGAAGAGCAAGTAATTTTAAAATAGACCTTGCCGGTTTACAAGCTTTTAGTCATTCAGCAAACTATGTAGATGTACCTGTGCTGGTTGGTTGGAGATTCTTAAAAACCTTTCGTTTATATGCCGGACCCAACTTCCAATTTTTAATGAAACAAATAACTGAAATACCAAACAATGGCGATTTTAAATTAGAAAATTTGAAAGATCAAACCACCGGATTTCAAGTGGGAGCAGGCCTTGATCTTTTTAAATTGCGAGTAGATTTAAAATATGATTTTAACACCAACGACATGGGTTCAGCCTTTAGTTATAAAGGAATTGCACCTACCCTACAGAATAAAATGGTAACCTTACAAGTTGGTTTAAAACTTTACAGCTTGCTGTAAATGAATATTGAAGAACTTCGCGAATACTGCCTTTCCAAGCATGCAGTAAGTGAGCATTTCCCATTTGATGATGACACCTTAGTTTTTAAGGTAGCAGGCAAAATGTTTTGTTTGATAAGTATTGCGCAACCCAATACTTGTAACTTAAAATGCATACCAGAAAAATCACTTGAATTAAGAGCCAATTACAAAGGAATTATACCAGGATTTCATATGGATAAAACCCATTGGAATACGGTTAGTTTTAATTTAGATGTGCCTCATTCCCTAATCGTAGACTTAATTGACCTATCCTATCAATTGGTTTGTAATAATCTCAGTAAAAAAGTTAAAAAAGAGGCAGGAATAAGCCAGCACTAATGGGTGGTATTATTTATAACATGAGTATTAAAAGTCTGAATAATAGCCTTTGCTCGTTTGGTTAAGCTTTCTTTTTTACTTTGAAAGATTACATTGTCTATTTGATTTACTTTCATTAAAGAATCTTTCTCTAATTGAAATAGACCAATGGCTTGATCGTTTGCAAAATTTAAGACAAATGGCCATTGAATAATTTGATGATAGCCATCATGAAACTGCATGGCACAAGCGCTGCTATCATTGCTTAAACCTGAACCAAAACTAAAAAAAGGCTTGCTGTAATTTGCCTCTTCTAAAATAAGTTGCAGAATATCTGTTTGGGAAACAGTTTCTATCCTCTTTTTGGGCAAAACCTTATCAGGTCTGTAAATAAAAAGAGGAATTTCAAATTTACCCTGAGGCGTTTGATAGTATTTGTATTGATTTTCTGCACTATGGTCTGCCGTAATGATAAAAGTGGTATTTTGATACCAATGTTGCTTAGCAGCAGTCTCAAAAAAATCTCTTAATGCATCATCTGTATAAGAGATGGTTTTATGAATTGGCAATGCACCCTCCTTAAATTTTGAAACCTCTGCATTTGGCAGTTGGTAAGGATGATGTGATGTTAAAGTAAATACCGTTGCAAATGTGGGACCAACACCATTGCCAATTTGTTTGGCAACATATTGCAAATAGGGCCTATCAGAAATCCCCCAAAAGCCATCAAAATCTTCGTTATTAGGGTATTCATTTTTGCCAAAATATTCCCCTCCATTACTTAAGGCAATATAATTATCAAAGCTCATGGTGCCATTTTTTCCCCCATGATAAAACCCAGCGGTATATCCAATTTCTTGCAAGTAATACCCCGCACTTCTCAATAAATTGCTATGATAATTACTACTTAAATATGGAACTTGCATGAGTGATGGCATTCCAGATAAAACAGCAGGTATACCTTCAATAGATTTTTTCCCATTGGCATAGGCATGCATAAACACTTCACTGTGCTGCATGATAGAATCTAAAAATGGAGTATAACCTTTGCCATAATTATAAAAACCAACATATTCTTTGCCCAAACTCTCTACTATAATTAGAACTATATTTCTTTTTAGCGTATCGCTACTTAAGTGAGGGACTTGTTTAATTGGATTAAAATTTGATAGTAATAGTTCTTCATTTTCAAAATATTTCTTGGGTTTTAATTGTGCATGCTGCACACTAATAATCATATTAAAAGGTGTATTAATAACCAATGGAATAAGCTCTGCACGGGTATTTCTGGCAGCATCAAATGGATTTAATGGCATTAATTTTAGCCCTCCTCTTCCACCAATAAACACTAAAATTAATACAGAAACTCTAAATAATACAGCCATTGGCCAAGAATCTGTTTTTAGTTCTAATGTATTTACTTGAATGACAATTTTTTTGTAGACGAAATAATTAAGGTAAAATAAAATAACTAAACATACAAAGAGATACCAATACCCAAATAAATATTGGAAAACCAAGCCTTCTGTTTCAGTGGCCATAGCCATGATTTCACTTCCACTTCTTCTCCCTAAAATTGGGAATAATCCAACATCAATTAAATTAAAAAAAATAAATAAAAACTGACCAAGCAGAAATAAGAAAAATATGAAATTTTGAGTGCTAACTTGCTTAAAAAGCTTGTTGGGCAAAAGATGTAATCCAATAAAAATACCATGCAAATAAACCAAAGCAGAAATATCATATGCCATTCCAAAAAAAAAGGATTCTGCCAATTGGGATATTGGAAAAGAAAATAAAATTGGATTAAAAACAAGAAATAAAAGCCTACAAATGCTAGCGGTTAAGAAAGCAATACCAAATCTCTTGAGTAAGGTTTGAAGTGTTAAATACATAAAATTAATCAACAAAAATAATTATATATCGCTTTTTTCAAGAGTATTTATTTACTTGCCGACAAAAGATGGTGATTTATCAAAACATATCGCTCAAACCATACAATACTTTTGGGATAGATGTAAAGGCAGCCCAATTTGTAAGCATTTCTTCTGTAGAAGAATTGCAGGTATTGTGTACTACTTTTAATTTATCTGAACGTAAGAAGTTAATTTTTGGCGGCGGCAGCAATATCTTACTCACGCAAGATTTTGATGGCATGGCTGTTAAAATAGACCTAAAGGGAATTGATACAATAAAGGAGGATGATGATTTTGTTTGGGTAAAAGCAATGAGTGGAGAGGTTTGGCACGATTTGGTTATGTATGCCGTAGATCACAATTGGTATGGATTAGAAAACTTATCATTAATTCCAGGTTGCGTAGGTGCAGCTCCTATGCAAAATATTGGGGCTTACGGCTCAGAAATTAAAGATACTTTTGAAGAACTGATTGCCGTTGAAATTGAATCTGGCAAATTGGTAAAATTTACCAATTCAGCATGCAAATTTGGTTACAGAGAAAGCACATTTAAAAATGAAGCAAAAGATAAATACATCATTGTTTCTGTCACATTCAAACTCAGCAGAAAAGGCATACTCAATGTGCAATATGGCGCCATTAAAGATACCTTAGCACAGCAAGGGATTATTAATCCAACCATCAAAGATGTTAGCAATGCAGTAATGGCAATTCGGAAATCAAAATTACCTGATCCAAAAATTCTTGGAAATTCTGGTAGCTTTTTTAAAAATCCAGAGATTGAGTTGAATGCATTCGAATCACTTAAAGTTAAACATCCAACCATGCCAGGCTACCCAGTTGGATCAGACAAAATAAAAGTGCCTGCAGGATGGTTAATTGAACAATGCGGATTTAAAGGCAAACGAATTGGTAACACTGGAGCCCACAAAGACCAAGCCTTAGTGCTCGTAAATTATGGCGGAGCCACAGGCAATGAGATTTTCAGCCTTGCCAAACAGATTCAAGCCACTGTTTTCCAAACCTATGGAATCCAAATCACACCAGAAGTAAACATTGTTTAATGTTCCATGAATATTGGAATCAAGTACTTTTCCTTTTTATACAAATTAAGATAGCAAATTCTTAAATTGCAGCCCTAATGGGTAAAAAGAAATCAAAAGAACCTATTTTTTATGAAAACCTTATCATAGAAAATGCAGGCAGCGAAGGAAAAAGTATAGCCAGACCAGATGGCAAAGTGGTGATGGTAGAATATGCCGTTCCGGGAGATCTGGTGAATGCACGGGTGATTCAAAATAAACGTAGGTTCGAAATTGCCACCATCACTGAGGTGGTTAAAGCTTCGGAAGATAGAATAGATACTTTTTGCCAACATGCCGGTACCTGTGGAGGCTGCAAATGGCAACAAATGAGCTATACAGCCCAATTAAAATACAAACAACAGCAAGTGCTCGATGCTTTTGAACGCATTGGCAAATTTCCTTTCCCTCCGCTTGAACCCATTTTAGGTTCAGCCAAAACTACCGAATACCGCAATAAGGTGGAATTCTCGTTTACCGATAGAAAATGGCTAACAGAAAAAGTGGAAATTGGCACCTTAAGCAAAGAAGAAAATATGGGTTTGGGCTACCATATTCCGGGCAGGTTTGATAAGGTATTTGAGGTATTTACCTGTCATTTAATGCCACAATTAAATGATGAAATAAGAAACAGCGTGCGCGATTTTTGCAAAGCTCACGATTATGATTTCTACAATTTATATGGCCAAACAGGTTTTATGCGCAATATGTTGTTGCGCACCAACCTCAAAGGAGAATGGATGCTGATTATGAGTTTTGGTCATGAAGATGTGGCCAAACGCGAGGCTTTGCTAGATCATTTACATCAAAATTTCCCTCAAATTACTTCCTTACTGTATGTAATTAATGAAAAGAAAAATGATTCTTTGTACGACCAAGATATTAAAGTTTACAAAGGCAAAGATCATTTAATTGAAGAACTAGAAGACCTTCAATTTTATATTGGCCCCAAATCATTTTTCCAAACCAATGCTTACCAAACCATTGAACTCTACAAAAAAGCCCGCGAATTTGCCGGATTAACAGGCACAGAGTTGGTATACGATTTATACACGGGCGTAGGAACCATTGCTTTGTTTATATCTAAATTTGCCAAAAAAGTAGTGGGCATTGAAAATGTAGTGCAAGCTATTGAAGATGCTAAAAAGAATGCAGCCCTGAACCAAATAGAACATACTCACTTTTTTGCAGGTGATATGAAAGACTTGCTTACCCAAGAATTTATTGAAACACATGGAAAACCAGATGTGGTAATAACAGACCCTCCAAGGGCCGGTATGCACGAAGATGTAATCAATCAACTACTTCAGGTTAGGCCAAAAAAGATTGTCTATGTGAGTTGTAACCCAGCCACCCAAGCCAGAGATATTGCATTAATGACTGAGGTATATGAAGTGGCTAAAGTACAAGCCGTAGATATGTTTCCGCACACCCACCATGTTGAAAATATTGCCTTATTGATTTTAAAATAATGGAAAAAGAAGACATTCTAAAAAAGTTATTAGAGGTACTAGAAGACGACTTAGGCTTTTATAGTCCTATGATTAAGGAAGTATCTTTAGAAATGATAAAAGAAGGTTTTACCCAATACCCAATTTTTGTGGCACATCAACATGAGGTTAAATTAGGTGAACCCATTCTGTTAAAAGAAGATTATGCGAGAGAATTTAGCATCAATGCTACCACACTAGAAGAGATCAAAGAACGTAAATTGGTGCTTCCTGAGAGAGAAGCAGATTTCATCAGCAATTATAAAGATGCCAAAGAATTTATGTGCATTTTATTTATTACTCCCGGAGATGCAAGATTTATTTATGCTCCCTACAAAAAGAAAAAGAAATAATGAGCCTATATCAAGCTTCTGTTGCTGTTGTAATTATCCATTGGAATAAGCGCGAATTATTGGAGCAATTTCTACCTAGTGTGATTGGATCAAGCTACCCGAACCTCCAAATTATCATAGCTGACAATGCATCAACGGATGATTCTGTAGCCTTTGTTAAAAGTAATTTTCCCAGTGTTGGCATCATTCAACTCAAAGAAAATCTTGGATATGCTGGAGGCTATAATCAAGCATTAAAAGAGGTTCAAGCAGATTATTATGTTTTATTAAACAATGATGTAGAAGTAACTCCAAATTGGATAGAACCCGTTATTTCTTGGATGGAACAAGACCCCAAAATTGCAGCCGCACAACCCAAATTATTGCAATACAATCAGCGAGATTATTTTGAATATGCAGGCGCAGCTGGTGGATACATGGATCAACTCGGCTATATTTTTTGTAGGGGTAGATTGTTTGAAAACATGGAAAAAGACGAAGGCCAATACAATAATAATATTCCTGTTTTTTGGGCTAGCGGAGCTTGTTTTTTTGTTAAATCCAAGGCATTTCATGAAGTTGGTGGATTTGATGAGCATTTTTTTGCGCACATGGAAGAAGTTGATCTTTGTTGGCGATTGCAACTTGCAGGTTACCAAAACTGGTATGTAGGAAATAGTTCCGTTTACCATTTAGGTGGAAGTACACTTCAACAAGGAAATCCCAAAAAAACCTATTTAAACTTTAGGAATTCATTGCAAATGTTATTAAAAAACAGCTCAGTAAATAACCTAATTTGGCTTATTCCAGTGAGATCAACACTCGATCTGTTGAGTTCTTTTTATTTTATAAAAAATAGAAATTTTAAAGACTCTAAAGCTGTTCATTTAGCACATACCCATTTTTTCTTTAGATGGGGAAAATGGTGGAAAAAACGAAAAGACAATAAATCGCACAAAAAATTTGCAGACCTTGTAGGTGTTTTTCCAGGAAGCATTGTTTATACCTATTTTATTAAGAAAGTAAGCAAGTTTTCTAAACTTCCACACATTCAGAAATTTATGGAGCAAAATACAAGTAAAATTACAAAAAAGACTTGATAGCCAATTCGTAGCCTCTTAATCCAAATCCAACAATTACCCCTTTTGCATGGGGGGCAATAAATGTTTTTTGCCTAAATTCTTCTCTGGCAGCTAAATTACTTATATGAACCTCTACAACAGGCGTTGAAATCGCTGCTACAGCATCACCAATAGCAACCGAAGTGTGGGAATAAGCACCTGCATTTAAGATAACACCATCATAATTAAAACCCACTTGGTGCAAACAATTTATAATCTCACCTTCTACATTACTTTGAAAATAAGTTAATTCCACATTGGAAAATTGATTTTTCAATTGCAAGAAATAAGAATCAAAATCCTGATTGCCGTATATTTCTTGCTCCCTTTTTCCCAACAAATTGAGGTTTGGCCCGTTTACAATTATGATTTTCATGTATTTTTAGTGCTATTTTAAGAAAATTTGCTTTACTTTTGCAGAAAATAAATCTCAAATGAAAAACAATATTACTCATTTGAAATTAAAATTGATCAATATGAAAAAACTAATACTATATTTTCTAAGCCTGGTATTTGCCCCAAGTTTGTTTGCTCAAACTGTTTCCTTTAATCCAAAGCTTAGCAAAGGTCAAGGACCAAGCACTTTTTACCAGTTAGATGCCAAATCAAACTTTACCAACAATACCACAGATAGTGTTTTTGAATGGGAAGTGATTGAAATTTCAGCCTCTCGCCCTGAATGGGAATTTGGCTTGTGTGACCCGGGAAATTGCTTAGTAAATTTAAAGGTAGGTTCTAAAGCAGAATTTACTTTAGCTCCAGGAAAAACCGGAGAGTTTAAGGGCGATTTTGTCTTGAATGAAAAAAGTGGAAATGGATTCGGAAAAGTTGTTTGTTATCTTAAAAGTAACCCAAGCATCAGAGATACTGTAGAATTTGTGCTAAACGCATGGATAACTTCTGTAAGAGAAACTTCAGTGAATCGCGAACTAAGCTTATTTCCAAATCCAGCCAAAGATCGTCTTGTTATTAAATATCAAGGTACTTCTCGCGAACCTTTATCAATGGAAATTTATAATGTATTAGGATCAAAGGTAAAGTCATTTAATCATACTGGAATAGAAACAGACGTTAATATTAGTGACTTACAAAAAGGAATTTATTTCATACGTTTTAAAGAAGGCTCAAAAACTATTTCTAAATCGTTTTCAAAATCAGAATAAAAATAATTTTAAAGATATAAAAAAGGCCAAGTAAACTTATTTACTTGGCCTTTTTTATATCTTTAAAACTTAAATCCTGCGCCAAACATAAAGTTTAATCTATTGCCATTTATTGTTGCTGTTTCTGGATTTGTACCAAATGGCACATGAAAATCTTTTCCAATTAAACTACTTACTGCAACATCAAAAAATACTCTATTATCGTATACCCAACCCAAACCACCACTTATTAATTGTTTCCCTCCATCTTTTTTAGAAATATATTGCTCATTATACGGACTTCCTAAATAAGCATATCCAGCTCTAATTCTCAAAAAATCATACCCAAATTCAATACCAGTGCGATAGTTTTCTGCCACATGATGTAACAATTGATTATTAGAATTCGCTGATACAAAATCTGCCATATTATTTATTGCCTGCAAACGACCTTTCCGATAATCTACTTTTTCATAATCTGCAGTCAACAAAAATAATTTACCAAGGATAATGGCTGCATTTGCATGCAACCTGCCTGGAGTAACTATCTGATATTCGTAAAAATCTTTACGTAATTCCCTTGGCTCAGTGTATACATTACCATCACTGTAGCGCATACTTAAAGAATTATCATATTGATCGGTCATAGATAGTCGAACCGGGGTGTGATAGGCTCCACCGATACGAATAAAAGACGCCGGACGAAGAATAAATCCAAACTTAGCTCCTACCCCTGAACCGGTAGACTCAAGATTTTGATTAATAGATACAGATCCATAGGGGTTATTTTGAACACTAGACTCTTTAAGAGATTCTCTGTATATCAATTTACTCGTATAATTTGCATGTTGAATAACCAGGGTGGTACCTAAATACAAAAAATTTGAAACATTGATTCCACCACCCACATACCATTCCTGCATGCGACCTGTATTACTAATTTGCTGAAATTGGGAGACAGAATAGGCCGTATCTTTGAATTTATCTAGAATGGAAATATAATTATTTGAACCTGGCACAGAATCGATTAATGCTACACGCCAAGCCTGAGCCTCTAGAAAATTATCGTACGCACTTTGATTTAACACATTAAAATTAATTCCATTTGCTTGACGGGCCAAAAAATCACCAACCGTAGTATTTTTTACAACTCCTGAGTACTGCACATTTGAATTAAAATCATTCAACCTATTTAAACCAAATACTAATGTACCCCCAATAATTCCCTTAGTTCTGGGTTTACCCATATAATGATCTACTGTATTTAAGGCAATACCAATATTGGGAATATTAAAATTAGTTTTACTATCACTCATTACATTTCCCGTATAGTTTGTATTACTCAAATTGGCCGTTACTGCAGAGCTAATTAAAAAATGATTACTTCTAAATAAACCTAAGCCAGCTGGATTAATAGAGGCAGCACTTAAATCTGCACCTACTGCAGCAAACGCTCCACTTAGTCCCATAGTTCTGGCCGATCCAACCATCCCTCTGCTGCTATATCTCAAAATATCTTGTTGATTTTGAGCCGAAACCTGCATACAAAATGTACTCAGGAAAATTACTATTATTCGTTTCATGTGTATCTTATTAATCTTTAAATATTATCTAGGACGCATGCCTCCGCCTCCAGCTGGTGGTCTTGTTGCAGGCGCATTGTAAGATGGCCTACTACTTGGAGATGGGGCAGAGTAGCTTGGTCTGCTCGGAGCTGATTGGCTTGGAGGCGGTGTATAATTCCCACTATTACCGCCCCTATTTCTCGGACTTTCAAAACTTGGCCTCACATTCCCAGAATTTCTATCTGGCGTTCCAGCATCATAACTGCGAGCAGGTCTGTCTGTGTTAATACTTGGTCTTCCGTCTCCACCCTCATTCCGATTTCTGCTTGGTGGAATATAAACTGGAGCACCATTGCGTCCCTCTCTTAACTCACCACCTGGCCTGGTGCTAGTTCCTGGCCGAGTTTCTGCATTTCTAATTGGATTATCATTATTAGGAGAAACATAAACAGGTCTACCACTTTCATCGGGTCTTAGCTCGCCTCCAGGTCTGCTTGAAGGCCTACTTACTGCAGCTGGCCTTTCTGGGTAATACTTAATATTCCCCTCAGGCCTATTTCTTGGAGTTGTAGCACTTCCATCTAAATTTTGTGTTGGGTTAGGTCTGTTATCTCTAACAGATTTGCCATCAAAAATCTGATTATTAGGCCTATTAGTACCAATGGCAGAAGGAATTGAAGATCCCATCGATTGCCTAGGCTGCATCAAAGGTCTATTCGTAACAACATCTCCCCTACCTGGACCATAATGATGATTATTTCTAAATCCCCATGGATCGTAAAAACCGCCGCATCCAAAACCAAATCTATAAGGATTGTACCAAGGATTAAAACCCCATGGTGAATAGGGATTATAAAATGGCATATGCCAAGGGTTATGAAAACCAAACCCCCAAGCATTTCCATTCATCCAAGGATCATAGAGAAATGGATTATATCCAAAACCATAACCAAATTGCATGCCCATGCCCATACCAAATCCATTAAAGCTATTCCAAGTTAAACCTACATTCCAACCTGGAGCCCAATCAAAAAAACCAGGCCTTACAACGGGAGCATAGAGGCTTGTCCAGCCCCAATTCGGACTCAATACCTGATAATAGGGATCATCATAAAATACAGTTCGGTTCGACCCAAACCTTCTTGCATCTCGCTCAATTTCACGCTGATTAGTCTCCTCGTCAATAAAGTTATTTTGAGAATCCTCGATAGAATTAGAAGATTGCATTTGTTCATTATTTCGTTGATTATCCCATGCTTTGCGAGCCTCTCTTCCGCGTGCATCTTCATATGATTGATAGTTTGAATTGTTACTTGGTTCATCATTATACCTGCTGGGCGCTGGGTTAGGCTGCTTTTCTTTTTGATCATTCCATGGCTCTATTTCGTCCATTTTTTTACCTTGGGTACGTTCATCATCCTTTTCTACCCAATATGAATCATCATTAACCTGATTAATTGGAGTAAAATTTTGACGACTACATGACGCTAATGTCAACATTAACAGCACATAAAAATAGGAAGAGATCTTTTTCATGATATTGGATTTTTATTCCTTGCACAAAGTAACAACTAAAAAGTATTTTTGTGGTATAATACAATCAAAACAAATACTATTCCAAAAATTAAGATATGGATATTAAAAAGGTAAAAAGAAGCGAAGATTATAGTGCTTGGTACAACAATCTTGTGAAAAATGCAGATTTAGCAGAGCATTCAGATGTTAAAGGCTGTATGATTATTAAACCTTATGGTTATGCCATTTGGGAAAAGATGCAAGCAGAATTAGACAGCAGGTTTAAAGAAACAGGACACTCCAACGCGTATTTCCCACTTTTTATTCCAAAATCGTTTTTCACCAAAGAGGCAAGCCATGTAGACGGATTTGCAAAAGAATGCGCAGTGGTAACCCATTACAGACTAAAAGTTGATCCAGATACAAAAGAAATTATTGTAGATCCAGATGCTAAACTTGAAGAAGAGCTTATTGTGCGCCCTACCAGTGAAACCATCATATGGAATACTTACAGAAATTGGATACAGAGCTATAGAGACTTACCCATTTTATTGAACCAATGGGCCAATGTGGTAAGATGGGAAATGAGAACGCGTCTATTTTTGAGAACAACTGAATTTTTATGGCAAGAAGGACATACAGCGCATGCAACAGCTGAAGAAGCCATTGAGGAAACAAGAAAAATGCTTGAAGTGTATGCAGATTTTGCAGAAAACATTTTGGCAGTGCCTGTAATAAAGGGTGTAAAATCTGCTAATGAGCGTTTCGCTGGTGCACTAGACACGTATTGTATCGAAGGATTAATGCAAGATGGAAAAGCCCTTCAAATGGGCACCTCGCATTTTTTGGGTCAGAACTTTGCCAAAGCTTTCGACGTAAAATATGTAAGTAAAGAAAATAAATCAGAATATGTTTGGGCCACATCGTGGGGAGTTTCCACCAGACTTATGGGTGCTTTAATTATGAGTCATAGCGATGATGAAGGTTTGGTTTTACCACCAAGGCTTGCCCCTATTCAAGTAGTTATTGTTCCTATTTTTAGAAAGGATGATGAAAAAACCATGGTCATGGAAAAAGCTGATGCATATTACCATTTACTAAAGAAACAAGGAATTTCTGTAAAACTAGACGACAGAGACAATCTGAGCCCAGGCTATAAATTTGCAGATTATGAATTAAAAGGTGTTCCTGTTCGAATAGCTATTGGCCCAAGAGATGTTCAAAATCAAACGGTGGAAGTAGCCAGGAGAGACACGAAAGAAAAACAGGTGATGAGCGCTGCAGATTTAGAACATAAAATCCCTCATTTGTTAGAACAAATTCAACAAAACATCTATCAAAAAGCCTTAGATTATAGAAGTGAACATATTCATACGGTAGATAGTTGGGATGAATTTATGGATGCGTTAGAAAATAAAACAGGATTTGTTAGTGCCCATTGGGATGGAAGTTCTGAAACTGAAAACAAAATCAAAGAATTATCCAAAGCTACTATTCGTTGCATTCCATTAAATAATATCCAGGAATCTGGAAAATGCATATTAACAGGTAATCCATCTCATGAACGCGTTTTGTTTGCAAGAGCATATTAATGAAAAATAACCCTTTATGGAAAATAAACTAGAAAGAATAAAGGAGCTTTTATTAAAAAAATCTGCAACCAAACAGCATGCTTTTAAAAGTACGTTCCAGGTTTTTAATATGCTTAAAGTTGAAGCCAAAAAATTGGCGGAACAACTTTCAAAGGAGATTAATCCAATTGAATCTCGGGTAGAAATAAAATATTATGAAAAAGGTGATTATGAAATGCATCTAAAATTTAGTGGCGACACCTTGGTTTTTATGATGCACACAAATATTTTTGATTTTCCTCCGGGTCATTTTATTCATAGTAACCCGTACATTAAGGCCGAACCGATGAGGGAGTTTTGCGGCATGATTCAAATTTATAATTTCTTGGCAGACAGCATTAAATATAATAGAGAAGGTGATTTAGGTTATTTGGTTGCAAGAATTTTTATAAACAAGGACCAACATTTATTTATAGAAGGAAAAAGGCCCCTATCCTTTATGTTTGATGATATTGGAAAATGTTGCATTGATGTGGAAAGTATTCATACCATCTTAACAGAGTCTATGTATTATTGCCTCAACTTTGATTTAATGGCTCCGCCCATGGAGGCCATGAGTTATATCTCACTTGAACAGAAAAATTTAATGAGCTATAGCAGCGGCATGCCTACTGGCAAGTTACTCGGTTTCAGAAATCAAAGTTCACAAGATTTACCAGATTAATTGGCGCAATAAACCACTCCAAATACTGGCAAAAAGGGACTTATTCTTGTTTTAATATGCCATATTGTCAAAATTTGATATTGGATTAATTTATGCCAATAAGGAAAAATAGTATAAATTTACCGCCCTATGCCCACATGCATAGATATACCAGAGAGAAATTACAAGTATGATTGGAAGCATTTTAAAAGGAATTACTAAGATTTTTGGCAGCAAAGCCGACCGAGATTTAAAGGAATTATACCCAATAGTTACCGAGATTAACGCCGTTTACGCAACACTAAACACGATAAGTGACGATGAATTACGCGGCAAAACCGCTGAATTTAAGTCTAAAATACAAATTAGGTTAAAAGAAATTGATGATACCATTGCTGAGATTTTGGAAGAAACCAAGGCAGATCAATTAGACTTGCTTAAAAAAGACGATTTGTATAAAGAAATTGATGCTTTAAAGAAGAAACGTGATCAGGAATTAGAATTGGTATTAAATGAGATATTACCTGAAGCCTTTGCAGTTGTAAAAGAAACAGCCAGAAGACTTACAGAGAACAAACAACTTGTTGTTACCGCTACAGATTATGATAAAGAATTAAGCGCTAAAACCCGTGTAAAAAAACCAGTAAGTATTGAAGGCGATAAAGCCATCTGGTCTAACGCTTGGGAAGCAGCCGGCCAGGTGATAACCTGGAATATGGTTCATTATGATGTACAGCTTATTGGTGGTATGGTATTACATAGTGGTAAAATTTCTGAAATGGCTACTGGGGAAGGAAAAACATTGGTTTCTACCTTACCTTCATACTTGAATGCCTTGGCAGGCCTTGGAGTTCATATTGTTACTGTCAATGATTATTTAGCACGAAGAGATTGCGAATGGAATGCACCATTATTTGAGTTTCACGGATTAAGAGTAGACTGCATAGATTATCACCAACCCAATTCGCCAGAACGCAGAAAGGCATACCAAGCAGATATCACGTACGGCACAAACAATGAGTTTGGTTTTGACTACCTCCGAGATAATATGGCAAACGGCCTAGATGAATTGGTGCAACGTAAACACCATTTTGCCATGGTAGATGAGGTAGACTCTGTTTTAATTGATGATGCCAGAACACCATTAATAATCTCCGGACCTGTTCCGCGTGGAGATGACCAACAATTTTATGCATTAAAACCAAGAATTGAAAAACTGGTAAATATTCAAAAAACCTATTTAAGTACCGCATTGGCAGATGCTAAAAAACTATTAGGCGCCAATAATGAAAAAGATGGTGGATTTAAATTATTCCAGGCTTACCGCGGATTACCTAAAAATTCGGCATTAATTAAGTTTTTAGGAGAACCTGGTGTTAGGCAAATCATGAATAAAACTGAGAACTATTATTTGCAAGACCAACAAAAGGAAATGCATAAAATAGATGCAGATTTATACTTTGTAATTGATGAAAAATTAAACTCAGTTGATTTAACAGAAAAAGGTGCGGAGTTCATCACTTCATCTGGAGAAGATCCTAACTTTTTTATTATACCCGATGTAGGTTCAGAAATTGCTGAAATAGAAAAATCAAATCTGCCAGAAGAAGAAAAATTGAAGCGTAAAGAACAACTAATGCTTGAATTTACCATTAAATCTGAACGCATTCACACCATCAATCAATTACTCAAGGCGTATTGCATGTTTGAAAGGGATGTGGAATATATTATTCAGGATAGTAAAGTTAAAATTGTTGATGAACAAACAGGTCGTGTATTAGATGGCAGAAGATATAGTGATGGATTGCACCAAGCTATTGAAGCCAAAGAAAATGTAAAAGTAGAGGCTGCTACCCAAACCTATGCAACAGTTACGCTACAAAACTTTTTTAGAATGTACCATAAATTGTGCGGCATGACAGGTACAGCAACCACCGAGGCCGGAGAATTTTGGGAAATTTACAAATTAGATGTGGTTGAAATTCCAACCCATAGATCCATCTCTAGAAAGGATGATGAAGACGTTATCTATAAAACAAAACGAGAAAAATACAATGCGGTTATAGATGAAATTGTTCGATTAACAGAGGCAGGAAGACCCGTATTAGTTGGTACTACCTCTGTGGAGGTGAGTGAGCTATTGGGTAGGATGCTGGCCATGCGTAAAATTAAACATAATGTGTTAAACGCAAAGCAGCATCAAAAAGAAGCTGATATTGTTGCAGAGGCCGGACAAAAAAGTGCTGTTACCATTGCTACCAACATGGCAGGTAGGGGAACAGACATTAAGCTTGGTGAAGGGGTTAAAGAATCAGGTGGTTTGGCTATTATTGGCACTGAAAGGCACGAAAGCAGAAGGGTTGACAGACAGTTACGTGGGCGTGCTGGTAGACAGGGAGACCCAGGTTCATCTAAGTTCTTTGTATCTTTAGAAGACGATTTAATGCGTTTATTTGGATCAGAAAGAATTGCTGGCATTATGGATAAACTAGGGATGAAGGAAGGAGAAAACATTGAACATTCCCTCATCACCAAAAATATTGAACGTGCACAAAAAAGAGTAGAGCAAAACAACTTTGGTATACGTAAAAGGTTATTAGAATATGATGATGTGATGAACTCCCAAAGAGAGGTTATTTACAGCAAAAGAAGAAATGCCTTGTATGGAGACAAATTAGCCTTAGACATAAGCAATATGTTGGCTGACACTTGCGAAGAATTAGTTGAAACGTATCAAGAACAGAAAAACTACTCAGAATTTAAATTTGAGGTAATGCGTGTTTTCGCATACGAACCAAGCATCAGTGAATCTGAATTTTTGGGTTCAAAAATGACCGTATTGAGTGATACCCTGTTTGATGAGTTGCTTGCCCATTATCATCATAAAACTAACGAAATGGCGAGAATGGCATGGCCTGTTATACAAGATGTTTACACGAATAAAGGCGGCCAATTCGAATCTATTTCAGTTCCAATTAGTGATGGCATTCACAACATGCAAATTCCAGTTAACTTGCAAAAAGCGTTTGAATCAGAAGCAAAGGAAATAAGTAAAACATTTGAAAAATTTGCCTCTTTGTTCGTAATAGATAATGATTGGAAAGAACACCTGCGAGAAATGGATGACTTGAAACAAAGTTCACAAAATGCAGTGTTTGAGCAAAAAGACCCATTGCTCATCTATAAATTGGAATCATTCAATTTATTTAAGAGCATGTTGTCTCGCATTAACAAACAGGTTTTAGGCATGCTATTTAAAGGCTTTATTCCTGTAGAAAATGCTGCTGAAGTGAAGCAAGCAGAATTGCCAAGAAGATCAGATTCTAGCAAATTAAAAACATCTAGAACCGATGATTTAGCTCAAGCACAAAGAAACAATCAGCAGGCGGCGCAAGGAGCGCAAGAGCCACAAAAACCTACACAAGTAAAAGGTGTGGTTAAAATTGGAAGGAATGATGTTTGCCCATGCGGAAGTGGTAAAAAATATAAATCTTGCCACGGTAAAGAAGAATTAAACTAGTTCATTATGACCATAGCCAAATACATAGAACATACCAATTTAAAGCCAAATGCTACATCTGAAGACATTATCAATCTCTGCAATGAAGCAATAGAACATGGCTTTTATGGAGTTTGTGTTTCGCCCTATTTTGTGCAATTGGCTAAAAAAAATATCAAAAAATCACCTATTAAAATTATCAGTGTAATTGGGTTCCCATTTGGCTATAATACGGTATCTAGCAAAGTTGAAGAAACAAAGAAAGCCATCAATTCTGGTGCAGATGAAGTAGATATGGTTGTAAATATGGCTGCCTTTAAAAGTGGAGATCTTGCCACTGTTCAAAATGATATTCAAGCAGTGGTTACAGCATGCCATTTGCAAAACAAGCTCGTTAAAGTAATCATTGAAACAGGTTATTTAAATGATGACGAAATAAAATTACTTTGCAAAATATGTGCAGATTGTGAGGCAGACTTTGTAAAAACCTCAACAGGATTTGGAGTAGAGGGTGCAAGTATTGAGACGGTAAAATTAATGCGCAAGTGTTTACCAGCAAAAATTAAAATAAAAGCATCGGGTGGCATAAAAACGAAGGAATTTGCTGATGATTTAATTGCAGCTGGAGCCAATAGAATTGGAACCTCAGCGGGTATAGACTTAGTTCAGTCTTAACTACTTTGATATGAAAAAATTCTTCCTCATACTCCTATTTTATTTTACCTGTCAATTTGGATATGCGCAAAACAAATTGACCATTAAAGCAGACCCTTTGATTGATTCCTTGGTGCACAAATACCAAGAAATAAATAAAGCTGAGCCACAAATGGATGGATATAGGATTCAATTATTTACTGGGGCAGATAGAAATAACGCCATTGCTATTCGCAGTAAATTTATGATAGATTTTCCAGCAGAACAGATCTATCTAATATACCAACAACCCTACTTTAAATTGCGTGTTGGCGATTATAGAAATTTAATTGAAGCACAATCAATGTATACCCAATTGCAAAAGCAATTCGGACAAATCTTAATAGTACCAGACAAAATAAATTTACCCAAATTATAATATGAAATTAGTTACTTATACCTATGCCGGAAAAACTCAGTTAGGAATTTTTCAAAATAATAATATTTGGCCAACCCAGCAATTACATCATGAATTACCTGATAATATGCTTGCTTTCTTACAAGGTGGAGAGCCGCTCATGGAAATTGCAAAAAATATTGATAATCAACTAAAAAACAATCCAAATATCCTTGAACCAATTAGGGTATCAGATGTTAAATTAGAGGCTCCGGTACCAAACCCAACATCTTGTAGAGATGGATATGCATTTAGACAACATGTGGCTGCAGCGCGCAGAAACCGAGGTGTTCCAATGATTGAAGAATTTGATCAATATCCAATATTTTATTTTACCAATCACAATGCAATACAAGGACCAGGGGAAATTTATTGTATGCCAGATCATTTTCAAAAGTTAGATTTTGAATTAGAGGCAGCTGTGGTTATCGGGAAAAAAGGTAGAAATATAAAAGCCAGCGAGGCAGATTCATACATTGCAGGTTATATGATTATGAATGACATGAGCGCCAGAACACTGCAAATGGAAGAAATGTTATTAAACCTAGGGCCAGCAAAGGGAAAAGATTTTTCAACAGTCATTGGCCCCTATTTTGTAACACCAGATGAACTTGAATCTTTCAAAATTCCTGCAAAAGATGGTCATACTGGTAATAATTATAACTTACCAATGAAATGTTGGGTAAATGGCATATTGGTTAGCGAAGGCAGTGTTGGAGATATGGATTGGACTTTTGCAGAAATAATTGAAAGATGTGCCTATGGTGCAGATATTTTACCTGGTGATGTAATTGGTTCAGGAACGGTTGGTACAGGCTGCTTTTTAGAATTAAATGGAACAGGTTTATTAAATGACAAAAACTTTAAACCACAATGGTTGCAAGCCGGCGACGTAGTTGAAATGGAAATTGAAGGTTTAGGCAGGTTAAGCAATACGATTATAAAAGAAGAATCAGATTTTAGCATATTAGCATTAAAAAAAATACAGTCAAAATAAAGCTGTATGCCCAATTTTAACGAACGAAGCTATCAGTTAGAATTGTTGGATAACGAAGCTATCCCAAGTACAGATTTGCACCAAAATCTAATAGAGCTCAACACCATAAATACCTATTTAGGAGGCCATGCTGTAACTTGTCAAGCAATGGCCTCTTTTGCTTTAAACAAAGAGCTAACTTATACGGTTTTGGATATTGGATGTGGCGGCGGCGATAACCTCATAAGTATTGCAAATTGGGCAAGAAAAAATAAATTAAAATTAATATTGACAGGTGTAGACCTTAAACAAGATTGCATCACCTTTGCAAAAAAAAAATGTAAAGATTACCCAGAAATTAATTTGGTTTGCTCAGATTACAGAGATTATTTAACAGGCGATCATCATTTTGATATCATTATTAATGCATTATTCTGCCATCATTTTAAGGAAATAGCTTTGCAGGAGTTATTTGGGTTTATGAAGAAAAAATCTAGGATTGGTTTTTTTATAAACGACCTCCACCGGCACCCATTCGCCTATTACAGTATTAAAACCATAACCCAACTCTTTTCGCGAAGCTACCTGGTTAAAAACGATGCCTGCTTGTCTGTTTTAAGAGGATTTTCCCTACAAGAATTAAAACAATTATTCCCGAATAACTATTATCACGGTATTCAAATACATTGGAAATGGGCATTTAGGTGGTTAATCATTTACAAACATGGAAGCAAATGAAATGTATGATGCAGCCATCATTGGTGGGGGTTTAGGAGGCTTAACGCTTTCAATAAAACTTGCTCAACAAGGCAAAAAAGTACTTTTAGTAGAAAAGGAAACATACCCCTTTCATAAAGTATGTGGTGAATATATTTCTATGGAAAGTTGGGATTTTATAGAATCGTGCGGGATTCCATTGAAAGACCTTCATTTACCAATCATTTCTCAAGTAAGAATTAGTGCTCCAAATGGTTATTATCTTGAACAAAAACTCGGACTTGGTGGTTTTGGCATTTCACGGCATAGTTTAGATCATCTACTCTTTAAACAAGCATTAAAATTAGGTGTAAACGCCATACAAAATTGCAAGGTTACTGGGATTACGTTTGAAAACAATCACTTTGAAATCCAAAGTTCATCAGGGATTTTTAAAAGCTACTACACCTTTGGTGCGTATGGAAAAAAAAGCAATATAGATATACAGCTTAAGCGACAATTTACGCAGCATAAAAAACAAGGAAAACAAAACTATATTGGCGTTAAATATCACATAAAAACAGCGTTTCCAGACAATCTAATTGCACTACACAACTTTAAAGATGGGTATTGCGGAATCTCTAAAATAGACCAAGAATCATATTGCTTGTGTTACCTAACTACCCAACAAAACCTGAGTAAATATGGAAACCAAATTAAAGCCATGGAGGAGGCTGTTTTATTTAAAAACCCTAGCTTAAAAAAAATATTTAAGGAATCAGAAATACTTTATCAGAAGCCTTTGGTGATATCCCAAATACGGTTTGAACCAAAACCATTGATAGAGCAACATATTATTATGTTAGGAGATGCCGCTGGTTTAATTGCACCCTTGTGCGGAAATGGAATGAGCATGGCCATGCGCGCAGCAGATATGATCAGTAAATTATTCCCAAAAAATGTAGCGTGTATTGAAGAAAGAGATGAGTTTGAAAAAGTATATTCTAAAACTTGGAACAAAAATTTCGCCACCCGCTTGCGCGCAGGGCGAATATTCCAACAACTATTCGGTTCAACCCTTATCACTTGGCTAATCATCGCAGTTCTAAAACCCTTCCCAGGTGTATTAAATAAAATTATTCGAGCTACACATGGTGAGCCGTTTTAAACAATTTGAGTAAGGCGTTGTTTATTGAGTATGAAAAATTACTTAATAGTGGGAGGCAGCAGCGGAATAGGTTTAGAAACTGCGAAAAAATTAGCTCTATCAGGCAATACAGTTCATGTGCTTGCCAGAACTTGGAAAGAAACAGAGATACCGGAAAACATACAATTTCATTCCATTGATTTAGTAGCTGATACCATTCAATTTCCAGAATTAATAGGTCAGATAGATGGGATGGTATACTGCCCAGGCAGCATCAATTTACGCCCATTTAAAGCCTTAAAACAAAGTGATTTCATGAGCGACCTTCAGATTAATTATTTGGCTGCTATTCAAAGCATTCAAAAATATTTACCCCAATTATTACTCAGCAACTCGGCTTCTATTGTATTATTTAGCACGGTGGCCGTGCAAAAGGGAATGCCATTTCACGCCAGTATTGCTGGTGCTAAAGGAGCCATTGAAGGACTAACTAAAGCACTTGCTGCAGAATATGCACCCAAAGTAAGGGTTAACGCCATTGCACCCTCATTAACAGAAACACCCCTTGCAGAAAAATTATTAAATAGTGAGAGTAAAATTACAGCTGCAGCTGAGCGCCACCCATTAAAAAAAGTAGGGTCGGTTCAAGACATCAGCGAGGCGGTTATTTATTTGTTGCAAGCTCCTTGGGTAACAGGTCAAATTCTAGCAGTAGACGGTGGCATGAGTAGCATTGGAAATTAACATGAAAACATATATTTCTGCCACAGACATTGCCCAATTTGAAAAGCAATATAGAACCAATTTAATCAATGGATTAGGAGGTATAAAATCTGCTATTCTGGTAGGAACACAAGATTCGGACGGAACCAATAACCTGGCTATTTTTTCGCAGGTTGTGCATGTGGGTGCTAATCCTGCCTTAATGGGAATATTACACAGGCCTGTAAGCGTAGAGAAACATACCTACGAAAATATAGTGAGCCAAGAATATTTTACATTAAACCATGTACCACAAGAAAAGATTCATGAGGCACATCAGACATCTGCGCGGTATAATAGAAAGCAAAGCGAGTTTGAAATATGTGGATTTAAGGCAGAATTTACCGATAGAGTGAAAGCACCTTATGTTCGTGAAAGCATGCTTAAAATTGGTTTAAAACTGGCAGAATTGATACCTGTTAGCAGTAATGGTACTATACTTATCATAGGTAGTATTGAAGAAATTATTGCTGAAGATGGACTAATAGAAGCAGAAGGATTGATAAACTTAAACCAGACAAAAACAGCATTGGTTCTTGGCCTAGAAACTTATTACAAAGCAGAAAAGATTGTTAGATTACCCTATGCAAAACCTATTACTTAGAAACCTATGACCTGTAAATACATAATGGGCTTATTGATTGTATTGAGTATTTCTTGCCAATCACAATCAGATAAAAAAACAAATAAATTAAAATCAAATAAAATGACAGCTCAAATATTAGATTCAAACACAGATTCAAATTTAGATTCGGCCCTATTAGGAGCCGGTTGTTTTTGGTGCGTAGAAGCAGTATTTCAGCGCGTACCTGGTGTTAAACAAATTATTTCTGGATACAGTGGAGGCGCCTTAGTAAATCCAAGCTACAAAGAGATTTGCGAGGGAACAACAGGCCATGCAGAGGTAATTCTTGTAAAATATAATCCAGCTGAGGTTTCCTTTGAAACACTCTTATCCGTTTTTTGGCAAACACACGATCCAACAACGTTAAATAGACAAGGAAACGATATAGGTACACAATACAGATCTGCCATTTTTTATTTAAATGAAAATCAAAAACTAATTGCAGATAAAATCAAAAAAGATTTAAATGAAAGCGGCGCCTTTAGGTCTCCTATTGTAACAGAAATTACAGCATTCACAAACTTTTATGAGGCTGAAGATTACCATCAAAACTACTATAATCTAAACAGCAGCCAAGGTTATTGCCAATATGTAATTGCACCAAAATTAGAAAAATTTGAGAAGGTTTTTGGCAATCAGTTTAGAAAAAAATAGGTCTATTATAGAAGCAAATAAATTGCGGCCTTACAAACAATAATGCTATTTAAACCATTCTTTTTAATGGCATAATCTCCAACAGATTCATTTAATTCTTTGTCCATAGAATCAAAATCAAATATACTACCAATTGCCTTGATATACATATTGTATTCTAACCCTAAATCTAATACAATTTTATCTTTGTAAACCCTTCTTAATCCGCCCCCATATCCGATAGAAAAATCAAGTGTATTTTCTGCAGCAATTTCACTCCCTTGCTCATTAAAGTAGGAATTATTAAAGGTAGTTAATCCAAAAGTGATTCCCTTGTATCCACCCACAGGAGCGCAATGCTGATGAGCATTTTGAACCCTTAATTTATAGGTAGTTAATCTGCTTCTACCATAAACAAAGTTTGGAGGAGAAGGATATGGATTATAATCTATTTCTGAATTAGATAACACACCAATATTTTGAAAATCAACATCGAGCACCCAAGAGCGCAAGTTACTTGTAACTAATCCGATACTGCCTCCTATTTTTGGAGCATGTATCATATAAAATTGTGATTTACCCTGATAATTAATATTGGCAGATTCATTTACAAAACCATAAATATTTGGCATATAAGAAATTGGTATACCAACAAAAACTCGCTTTCCCATGTAGCCTGCCACCTTTTGTGCAAAAAGATTACTTGTGTAAAAACACAAAGTGAAACAGAGCACACTTAATTTCAGAATCCTGCTCATTTTTTAATTGAATTAAAGAAGTAATAAAACTCAGCCTTCATTAAATCTGGATGATCTGGCGTATCATATTCTGATGAATAATCTGCCATAACCTTTCCAGTTGTAATATCAAAAACAGGCATATAAATAGCACTGTATCTTTTATACCTAAACACACTATACATGACAAATGCAAAAAGTGGCGGATTATAAATTGTATACAAAACATTGGTGAAGATTTGTGCCTGATTAATTGGAAGTATAATAGATCGCGTATTGATAAAACAAACATATTTGGTTCCATAACGCTTACATAACTCACTAATTTCTTGATAATTGGAAGGCAAAACTTCTTCAAGATGTCTATTGGTTATGCGCTCCATTTTCCAAGTTTCTAATATATTTCTATCATTATAAAATTGAGAATCATTGGCTATTAAATCAACCGGATTAAAGACTGTTAAATCCATTCCGGTAAGGCTAGCACAAGTTTGAATGGTATTCACCAATTCTTTTTGTTTTTGCTGAATAGAAAAGAATTTAACCGGACTACCTGAACTTAAATCAAGTTTTACATTACTTACGTCAATAATTAAAATTTTATCAACCTTGAAAGGTTCTCTCGCTTCCAGCATTTTTTTGGCCGAGCCTTTTCTCTTTTTTCTTTCTTCAGGCTTGGGTTTACTATAAACTGAATTTTCTTCTACATCATCAAATTGTTC
>CANHDN010000021.1 GCA_947459415.1 Bacteroidota bacterium | reverse complement strand
GGTATAAACAAAAACGAACTCGACTGTTTCATTGAAAATCTATTAAAATGTAAATTAGTTTAAAATATTGTATGAAAAAACAATAAAGAGGCTACCCCGCCTTAGGGGATGACCTCAGTTTGCTCAATTACTTTCCGATACAGAAAGTACGGATTCCTATTGGTAAAGGGTTACACGATCCAGGGCAACAAATAGGCTCCAAATTTAGCAATTGAAATGATAATAATTGTAAATAAATGAAAGCTGAAGTTTCGTGAGTTTACTACAAGTCTAATTATTCACATATATGTACACAAAGGCTCTACCCACCAACACGCGCCTTTTTTGACTTTTTTATCAAAAAATAAAACAGAGCTCATAATACAATATATATAGCTATTCGTGTGCTTTAATCAACTTAGAAAAATTTTAGAAAGCCAACTTACCATAAACACATCCCCGCCTCTAATTAATTTAGTTAGAAGCCCCCCTCATGCCTCTTAGCCAATAACTTTTTTAGTTATGCTATACAAGCAAGATATTTTCTTGTGTATATGGAGGAAGAGGTTACTCCCTCCAACAACCCCACCCACAAACTAGGCAACCGACCCATCTCCCGCGGTAAGAGGGTTAAGCCTACAAATTCAATTCTTCACAATTAAAAACAAAAACAAAATGGTCACAGTAACAAACGCTCTATCAAGAGCAAGAAAAGATGGAACAACATTCGCAGTGCTAGAAATCTCAGGAGGCGTTGAGTTGGTTCAAAGTCAGGAAACCAAGCGTTATTACGCTACACTAAGAAAGTGCAACATTCCATTTACAGGAACAATGGAAACCGCCCAATTAATGATTGGTCAAAAGATCGAGGGTGAAATCGTTAGATCGATTTGTGAACCATATGAGTTCACTAACCCACGAACAGGTGAAGTGATAAAACTTCAGCATACTTGGGGATATCAGCCTCATCAAAATGCTGAGATCATAGGTCACACCAAATTGAACCCATATCAATTGGTAGGGTAGTAAATCATCATCCTTCTAAAGAGTAAGAGAAATAGCACCAAGATTCAGACCATCTACACAAGTGAAATCATCCTCACACTGAATCCTTTTTTTGCTTTATTAATCTTACTTGTGGAGGATGGATGATGGGGGATCGGTAGCAATACTGGTCCCCTTTTTTATTTATTCCCAATTATCCTCTTCGGGATTGCTAAATGGGTCTTTATGCCCAAGATGAGTTTGTATATATAGCCTTGCAAATTGCCTTATTCCTTTATAAACAACTCCTTGGTAGTTACAGTCTATTATTCGAGGAAGATCACTTGGACCATAGGTTACTGTTTCATAAAGAACTAGGTATTCTCCTAACCACTTTAAAGTATCCGCCCCTGCCTTTAATTCTTCGATAGCTATTTGGCATCTGGCATCATTGGCTATATAGGTTATTACATCCTCCATAAGAGAGATAAAAATACATTTTTCATTTAATTAAAATCAACAACATGAATATTTCAAAAGCATCTAGAAAGAAAGCCAAAATGAGGCTTACCATATCTGGTCCTTCAGGATCAGGAAAAACATATAGTGCATTATTATTAGCCTATGGATTAACAGGCAATCTGTCTAAAGTGTGTGTGATAGATACAGAGAATTCCTCTGCAGAGCTATACGCCCACTTAGGCGATTATAACACTATTCAACTGGCAGCACCCTTTGTGCCAGAGAAATTCATTGACGCTATAAAGCTCTGTGAACAAGCAGAAATTGAAACCATCATCATAGATTCTGCTAGTCATGAATGGGATGGTTTAGGAGGCATATTAGACATACATGCTTCTATTCCCGGCAATAGCTTCACAGCATGGAGCAAGGTGACCCCAAGACACAATGCTTTTATACAAACCATGCTTCAAAGCTCTTGTCATATCATCACTACTGTCCGCAGCAAAACGGAATATGTACTATCTGATAAGAATGGTAAACAAGTGCCTGAGAAGGTGGGCATGAAAAGCATACAAAAAGATGGCTTTGAATACGATGCAACATTGGCCTTTGAGCTGAATATTAACCATACAGCACAGGTCAGTAAGGATAGAACAGGGCTATTTTCAGGAAAGCATGATTTTGTTTTAGCACCAGAAGTGGGCAGGAAGATTAAGCAGTGGTGCGAAGAAGGAGAAATGTTAAGTGTAGATGATGTCTCTGTAAGGATTAATGATTGCAGGACTATTCAGGAGTTACTAGATGTCTATCATAAGCACCCTGAATACAACGGTGCACTGCAACCAGAGTTCGAACAGAAGAAAAGAAGCATTCTGATTAATCAAGAAGTACAAAAAGAATTAGCTCACCAAAAAATTAGCACCAATGGAACAGGTCATTGAATTAACAGCCAGTAACGAACTGGCTATCATAAAGCCAAGCATCAGTCATGCCAAAGAAAGAAGCAGTTCAAAACCTTTTATTGAAGCCAATACAACTGAATCCTCCTTAGAAGAAATAAAGCAACAGCATATAATTCCAGTGTGGCTAAAAGACAATGAGCCCTTAATAAGCCATGCAGACTTTATTGAAACCGCTGCAGAAATTGTTTCTGAGGCTTACAGTAGCCATTCAATTTGTCTGCCTAATGTGAGGCTTAGCCATCCAATTAAAGGTCGTATCCCATCTGCAAAAGACAAGCCTGCACATTTGCTTATGGAGGAAGAAAAAACACTGTTTTATGAACGCATGATGTTTGTAATAGAAGTACCAAGCATCCAAGCAGAGATAGGCGGTAATAAACTTTCTTTAACCATAGGAGGCGTGAAATCCTTTACAGAAGATAACCTCTACCAACGATCTGGTGGTGATCAACATTTCAAAATCTTCATAGGGTTTCAGAATCATGTATGTACCAATCTATGTGTTTGGAGTGATGGCTATGTAGGAAATCTAACAGTAAAAAGCAAGGATGATCTGGTGCTTATGATACACACTATGATTAATCGCTACAAGACCAGTCATCATCTGTTCCACTTAGAGCAGCTTACTAAACATGCTTTGACAGAACAACAATTTGCCAATGTAATAGGAAGGGCTAAGATGTACAATTACATGCCTAACAGAATACGACAAGAGATACCAGAACTTTTGTTTGGAGAGCAACAAGTATCAGCTGTAGTTAGGGACTACTTCAAAGACCAAAGCTTTTGCAGGGATGAAGCTGGTAACATTAATCTGTGGCAGTTGTACAATCTCTTCACTGGGGCAAATAAGAGCAGCTATATTGATAGCTTCTTAGATAGGTCTGTCAATGCTTATTCTTTTGCTGAGCAATTACGATGGGCTTTAGAAGGGAAACAAGAAAGCTGGTATCTGAATTAAGTTTTTTCCACAAATTTCTTATTGAGTATTATTTTACATCATCATCCTTCAATCATGCAAAACTATCATAACAAAACAAGGCTTATTGGTAAAATAGGATTTTTAGAAGTGGAACACATAGATGGAGGCAAGAAAAAGGCGAGATTTCAGCTATGTACCAACACACCATTTCTCGATCATACAGGTAACCCTAAAAAGGAGTTAACATGGCATCAATGTATTGCCTGGGATAAAAATGCAGACATCATTGAAAAACATACAACTACAGGAGACATCATAGCAATAGATGGAGCACTTGTATCATTGTCAAACGGAACTAATATTACTGACTTTCCAAAAGCATTTGTGCAGGTAGATGAATTACTCCTACTAGACAAAATTTAGATCACTCAATTAAATTATTCACTCGTGCCTACTTGTTCATTTTCATTAATGAATGGGTAGGCATTTTTATTGTACAACTATATGAAAATAGACATTTCACAAAAGGTAGCTGAAATAGAAGTAAGCTATCGACCAGCAATTTCAAATAAACCAATCATCACTTCTAGCCTTGATGCCTATGCTGTTATAAAGGAGTTTATTCCAGCTTCTACAATTGCATTACAAGAACATTTTGTAGTGATGTATCTTAACAGAGCTAACAGAGTTATAGGCATTTATAATCTATCTATGGGTGGTATTACAGGAACAATAGCTGATACCAGACTGGTTCTAGGGATAGCCCTTAAGGTGGCAGCAACTGGTATTATATTGGCTCATAATCATCCAAGCGGGAACTTAAAACCATCAAGTGCGGATGAAGCTTTGACTAAGAAGATAAAGACTGCAGCTTCTTTTATGGACATCCTCGTATCTGACCACTTAATTCTATCAGCTAATGGTGAATATTACAGTTTTGCTGATGAGGGAATACTTTAGGAGTATGTCAAATCTGCCATTGTAAAAAATAAGATCATAACTCAAATTTGCCATATGAAGCTACAAAAAGATGAGGTTGTAAAAAAAATAGGAGTTAAAATAAGAGAGATCAGACTTGAAAAGAAATTAACTATCGAAAGGGTTGCATTAGACTCTGAAATTGAGTATACGCAACTGAGTAGAATTGAACTGGGTAAGATCAATACAAGCATTTATCAGATATACAAGATATCGCACTCACTTTCTGTACCTGTACCAGAAATATTCAAAACACTAAATCATTAATGGAGACCAGAGACCATTAATTAAAATACATTAAACATATGTTCTCTTGAAATAAACAATAAAATAAATAATATGAAAACAGGATTCGGAATTTTTTTAGTGATTGTGGGTCTTATAACATTAGTACGTTATCCAAATTTCGGTAAGGATATTGCAGAGAGTCTTGGCGCCTTGCTGGGTATAGGATTGATTACGTTCTTACCAGGCGTTTTACTTATTAAAAACGATAATAAGAAATAACTATGAAAAAGAAATTCATTATTATTAATGTATTTATGGTTTTACTGATTAATGTATATTCTCAAAAGCACTCTTTAGGAGATAAGCTAAACCCTAGTCCTTCTGAATTCAAATTACTGGGTATTTCTTCAAAAACAGGAGTTGCAAATTATAAATATATAAAACCTATAACTGATAAGATGTTTTTTGGTAGAGAAATAGGCGATATAATAATTGGAGTTAAAGATGGGCATATTGCTTCTACGATTTATAATCTTATTCCTCTACCAAATGATGAAGGAGTTCCATCTTCAATAATAGATTTAATACAATCTAGCCTGCCCTATCCAATGAAAAATGTAAATGGAACATGGGGTATAAATATTGATAACAATACAATTAGCTTGATGAGAGCTAATAATGCGATCACTTTTGGGAAAGACAGAATTATCTTTAATTCATCTGTAAAATATAGTTTATTATTAAATAAATAACTATGAAAAGCATAATACTACTTATTCTAGGTGTAATGATCTTAACTCAATCTTGCAATAATCCAAATAGAGAGCACGATTCGGTTAAATTAGAGAAAAATTCAGTTATCGTGACTGTTGATAGCACACCTTGGGAACCTATTCAAGAAGAAATTGTTAGAGTTGATACTGCTAAAAAATCCTATGACGGGCCACCAACAAAAGAAAAAGTTAGACGTCAAAAAGAAATATATGATCCAATATTTGGAGGAGAATATTATAAAATTGGTGCAAAATCTGCTGATGTCATTAAAATAGAAGGTCAGCCAACTAGTGTATCAGTAATTGGTCCTTATAAAACATTTTATTACAGAAGAAATTCACTTAGATTTTATAATAGTCGGTTGCAAGATTATGACAATACTGATGGTAGATTAAAAGTAAAAATTGAAGAATAACATTTTTAAACACCTAAAAAATCGAAAATAAACTATAGTATGTATGACAATTTAAATGAAGAACAACTACCAAATTTTGAGCAAAGTAATGAAACAAGTTATGGGGGAGACACAACTTACAATCATTTAGGAAGGGTTGCGGCTCAAACAAGAAAATCTAATGCGTTGTTAATCGAGCCAGCACTTGAAGAAGTATACCATAGGTTTATAAGTGATGAAGAAATGACAGAAGACGGAAGAAAAAACAGAATTCAGAGATTAAAAGGAGAAATTACCCAAAAGAAAAATTTGAGAATACAATCTCAAAGTGATCTAAACTCACAACAAAAATTTAAAGAGGATAAAGAAAATATTATCGAAGAGCTAGAAATCGAAAGAATAAAAGTTAAAGATGGAGAGCCGCCTGCATTAGATTATATCCCTTTTGTGATTGGAATTTTCATAACTATTTTACTAACATTTTATCTCTTTGTTTTTTATTCATCTTCAGGGTACTCTGCTTTTTATGGTATTAAACAAGGAAGTTTAGGCTTTATAAACCCAAATGTATTTGCTGAGGCTAAAACAAAGGGAGGCGGCGTAATTGCTCTAATAGTATTATTCCCAGTTATATTTTTGGGATTAGGATTTTTAATTCATGATGCATTAGAAAAAAGCAAATACGGCTTTATTACTTTATTGTTACTATTCACTTTGATTACAGATTCATTTATTGGATATAAAATTTCACAGGGTATTCATACAAACGAATTTAACGCTGGTATTACAAATGAACAATGGAGATTCTCGATGATTTATAGTGATATAAATTTTTATCTAGTATTAGCATTAGGATTTGTAGTTTATGTTATTTGGGGATTTTTACTGCATTACGTTTTGAATAAGAACAAAGAAATGCAGCCTGATAAAGCAATAGAATTAAGATTAGACAATTTGACTAGAAAAATAACCGAAAGAAGGGAAGAGTTAGCCTTAATTGTTGCAAAAATAAATGATCTAACAGCGCAAATTGCAACAATAGAAAATGAAATTTTAGGAAAAGAAGAAGATGTAAATGGGTATGAAAATGGGGTAAACCCAGTTGATATCCCTAGACTAAAATCTTCAATAGGAAGATTTATGAGTGGGTGGTTCTCATACACTGGAATGATGTTCCCTAGAGATGCAAATAAAAGAAATCAGGAAGCTCAAGAAAAACAAATCATTTGGTTAACAAGAAAACTAGAATCTTTAGAAACGGACAAATAATTATGGAAAATAATCAAGCGAAGAAAAGAAAGCAAAATAGAAAAGCACTTTTTATATTATTAGTTTTCATCGGGGTATTTAGCTTGTTTATATACATGATAGTAAAGCCTTCGCTAGAATCAACTGCTATTAATGAAATTAGCACCTGTTTAAACACGGAAGACGTTAAATCTATATTTTATAAATATAGAACAGATTTAATTGAAAGTCAAGAGTTTTGTCAGGCAGCTCGTGACAAATTAAACAGCTTTAATTTGTCTCAAAGCGAAATTGTAGATATTAAGAAATGGCTCCCAAGTAAAACCAGTAATCTGAATGTAATTGTAGTGCCAGATCTTTCCAATAGAATAATTGATAATGAAAACAACCCTGATCAAATTAAAAGAGATAGTGTCATAATTAACGCAATCTCTGAAAGTTTCATAAATAGTGTAAAAACAAAAATGAATTCAAACGACAAACTAATTATCGATATAACAGACAGAAAACAAGCTGGCGGTAAAATTGGAGAATTAGCAGATACTATTATGTACGACGTTTCAAACTTTAAAGATAAAATAAACAAGCTATACTTCAATGACAAAAAAGAACAATTTAGAAGTGGTGTGAACAAACTTTACACTGCAGCTTACGATTTTGAAATAAAAAATCCAAAAGGCGGTGGTGCAGATTTTGTTTCGTATTTCTCAACAAATCTTAAATCTAAAATTCAAAAATCAACCTTAGACGATAATTATAGAAATGTATTAATAATACTAACAGATGGTTATTTAGAGGCTACCAAGCCAAATGGAGATGTTGTTTCTTACATTAAAATTAAACCAACAGACATATTAGAAACGACAAATAGCAGATTTAAAGATTTGGAGGTTTATTTATTAGAGTTTAATCGCAGAAAAAAGGCAAATGATATAGAAGAAAATAATATAAAAAGATGGTGGTACGAATGGTTGAAATCAATGAATGTGAAAAGTATAGATGACGAGACAGGAGAAGATGGAGTAATTCTTAAAAGAATGCATGGCTACACAGATGTTAAAAAAAGAGTTGATGAAATATTAAATAAAAAATAATTCAATGGGTATATTTTCAACAAGCGATGATAGATTCATAGCACGAATGGAGAAAGAAGAGCAGGACATGCTTTTGAAGATTTATAATTTGAGAAAAAATGATCCTAATTGCCCAACGCTGCCATATTTATTGAATCCAGAAAAGATTCACCTATCTTCATATGAAGACCTTGGAAAAGGAAAAGTTCATTTAAAAATTGGATATAAAACTTCCTGGAGTGGTTATGTAACTGATACAATTAGAGTTAGATATGACCAAATTGTAATTGGTAATATTTCATGTGAAGGAGTTGAGGAATTAAAAAAAGGCGAATACAAAAGAATTGGATCAATAAAAATACCATTTCTTTCAAAATATAAAATTGTAAGTCTACCAGTTAACGGTTTATATAATATTGAATTTAAATGTACAAGTTTAAAAGCATTAGATGTAGATATATATGTAGAAAAAGAAGGTAAATTGATCTTAGACAGTGAACACAGAGAAATATTAAGCAAAGAATTAGAAAAAAAATAAAATGAAGGCAGTCGCTATTGTAGCAGCTAATCTATTAAATGAAGTCTAATTAATCCTAAATCAAATTGAAGACGATTCATTATTTCATTACTTATTTCACAATCTACTCCAAAACTAGACACAGCTTTACAAATAAAAATCATTACTTTTTTAACGGATTATATTTCTTACTATCTTCATTACATAAAATAGTTTTATGAGATTCCTACTCCTTTCTTTTCTTTTTCTAAGTTTAACTGCATATCCTCAAGTAAATATTCAGTCATTATCAGAAAGCTCATTATTGAGAATGTTAAAGGCACAAAAAGCAGTTAGTGGTTTGGTTATAGTAAAAGAAATCGCTACGGGAAAAGAAATTGCATTAGCAGGATACACTGCCGAAAAGCGAAAAAATGGTCAACAAGATTATTTGACAGATACACTATTATTTGATGCATTAATTGAGCCCGGCGCATTAATCATGCCCATTTCTGCTGCTATTTTAATGGATCACTTTGGAGTTACATTAGCAGATACAGTAGATTTGGAGGGCGGGTCTACAGTAATTGACGGCTTCAAGGTATTTGATTCGGAGAGGTACAGTGAGCAGAATGTAAGCTTGAATAGTGTAATAAGTTTATCAAGTAATGTTGGCATTGCTAAGTTGACATCTAAATATTTAGAGTTTGATTCTAACTTGTATTTAAATTCATTAAAGAAATACATTGGCACTAATAAAAGTATACCTCCTGAATTTAAATCAAAAAGTAACTTGGCTTTCGCTTCATTTGGATATGGCTTAATGTTAAGCCCGAGTCAGATACTTAAATTCTATGAACGAGTTGGTAAAAATGATTCAGCATTATTTAATAATGCGCATACCTTAATACAAACCAAAAAAGCATTACTGAAAGTGACCAAAGAGGGAACTGCTCAAGGATTAATGATAGATAGTGAAGTAGACATGGGTATTAAAACCGCTACGACGTTAGCCCTAGACAAAAATGGTTATAAGTCTAAGCAATATTTTGCTTCAATTGTGGGGTATGCCCCATTTGACAATCCTAAATATGCTTGTATTGTCATTATAAAGTGCAGACCCAATGCATCACAATATTATGGCGCAACAGTTGCTGGTCCAGTATTTAAAGAAATAATGAACCAGCTATCCAAATAGATTCAATTAGAGTATCAACCAACAGGCTATAAAATTGCCTGAAATAAGAAGTGCTTAAAAATGAAGGTGAGGGATTGGAATTGCTTGAACCTGATTAATTATCTAGTTTTAAACGGGCATTTTCTTCCTCCTACTCTTTAAAACGTTTGAGTTCACTCGTTTCCATACCACCATAAAGTTCCCGTCATTTATAAAAAGTGACTTTACTAACTCCATACTCCCGATGGATCTCCTCGGCTGATTTTCCTTGCTCAAACTCCTTTAAGATGTTGGCAATCTGTGTGTGACTGAACTGACTCTTTCTCATTTTTGCAGTTTAAATTTATAAACTTTTTGTCTATTTTAAACCGTACTCTTTTTGGGGGAGCTTACAACAAACATAGCGAAACATTCTTTAATCTTTTATCACAAAGAATAATAACTTTTCAAATCCGAAATAATGCTTAGCTTCATTTGCTCATGTTTTATTGGAGAAATACATTTTTGAAATTTACTACCACAGTTGTTCTAGTATATCTTCTGGGGGTCTTTATCCATGCCATTGATATTACAAATCCGCATGATGCTGTTTTAGGTTTTTTGGGTGCTTTTTTATTCTCTCTTCCTGTGCTGCATTTAGGAACAGCCGTCAAGCGGTCAATAATGAGGCTTCTAACCAATATTCCGCAAGATCCTGATGATATCATCAAACATATTTTACTAGATCACGACTTCACTGCCGATCTGTCAAAAATCATTGAAGAAGAGGGTGGTATTTATATCTTTTTAAGGAAAGTAGCTCCTAAATCAAGGCCTGCTCTTTATAAGGACGATAATAATGAAAACCTGATTTTTCAGGTAGGATATAAAGGTCAGTATTGGTTAGAGAACGTTTCTTCAAAAGAGACGCCTGCCATTATTGATAAAATCATTGTTACCCCATCTGTGACTGCCTATCTTGAAAAGTACAAAATGGCTAACTGGCAGAAATATTTCGGAAATCATATTTTTCTTTTCATTACAGATTATCAGTTTCAAAGAAAATATGCGGATATGCTTGTTAGGGCAGGTTTGAACGTGGAGCTGGCTAGGCGTGAGATGTCCTTAGAAGAAAAAAAAATCTTTTGGGATATCGATCAGAATTAGCATTTTCAGATTGTTTTATTTTAATTTTTGAAGCATCCTCATTCTCTTATCAAACTACGCAATTCTAGTCGTTGGTAACGGCAGTAAAGCAGTTGTAAGTATCCCTAAAAAGTCGATAGTACACATTCTGATATGTTAGAGATGTCTTCTCCAATTCTCACAAAATATTTACAAATAATACTTTCACTTTATTGCCTTTATCTGTTTCTTTTCATGAGTAAATAACAATTATTTAAATGTATGAAATAAAATTAAATTCTTTACTGAAATTATAGATACTTTAAAAAACCCTGACTGCGCGTACAGATAACTTTTGGAGAGAGTCGTAGTTGTAGTTACCATTAATCTCATTATCTAATTTCCGTATATTGATTTTGTTTGTATTGTAAATGTTAGTGAAATTAGAATTATTCAAATTCAAGTACTGTTTCCAAGCGTAATTATTCATGTCCATGGATGAACTCCAATATTCGGACCTTGAGAAACTGCCAAGTCCGAATTTCCCCAAATTAAAATAAAGCAAATTTAATTCCTCTTTTGTGGGTAAACGCCAATCACTATATCCATTTAAAATTAAATTGTCACATGCAGATTTAGCAGAAACTAAATCCATAGGTTCTAAATCTGCGAATGATGTAACTAATCCATGTCCATTATTTTCGTATACAACTATACCTCCATGTTTATATTTGGAAAGAACCCCCCTTGGCTTAACCTTATAACCAGTCATTATTTCGATTTCTGATAGCGTTCGCATATCTTTCCAAGAAAAAATAGCTGCTTCTTGGTCAGCATTTAAAAAATTAATTTTGACAGCTGGTTCTCTTTTATATTGGCTGCTACGTGTATCAACAGTTTTGATTCTATTACCGTCAAAATTATGAATCTTATTTATCAGAAAATTATAGCCACTTGAATCATTTATTTCAGTTTGGACGGCAAACAAACGAGTATAATAAGCCCATTGATTCACAAAAGCTTGTAATGCACTTACACTACTTTTTTTTCTTAAATAAAATATTTTTGTAGCTCCTTTGTAATTAATCTCAACAGGAAAAACAATTTTATTCAAACTATCATATGTTGTAACTTCCTCATATGAAAGACTTAGCGCCGACAATATATTGATACAATAATTTGCACAAAATTCGATGTTGTAATTGGTAGTTGCAGTAACAGTTAATGGGATTACCCAGTTTTTACTATCTTCATCAATAGATCTAGGGGTGCTACTTTTAATATCATAATTAAACGAAATTTGCATAGGCTCGTGAAGTAATCCTACCATTTCGTTAACTGCATTAATTTCACCCTGCTCATTTAACATTTGTTGTTTTATATTTAAGGCAAACAAACTTCCTTTAATTTCAACCTCAACACCCCTTGCCTCAACAAAACTAGTAAGTTTACTTACAGACACTAGCGCTCTTAGCGTTACACTCCAGGAACCACCCGGGAATTGGGATTCATGCAGAATTGAAAAAGATTGAATATTTCCATTTGCAATAGAAACGATTTGATCTGCTACAACTCGGTCATTTAATATTTCTGTTTTTGATGAAATGAATGTACCAAAGGCTTGCTCAATTGCCGATCTTAATGCAGAGTACTTGGCGTCTTCAAAAGATGATCCACTTCCAGTAGTTGTGATTGTGACAATACGATCTTCAGATTGTCCATAAATTAAAATAACTGAAAATAATAAATAGAATAAAATGATTAGTTTTTTCATCTTTTAATTTTTTTATAAAAAACATATATATCGTGAGTTCCATTTGATGAACTAAATCTTACTAAATATTCCATTCCATCTACATAACCAACAGAACTTTCTTTAATCATTTCCTGCATTGTTGTTTTTGTAATAACACTATCCTTACCCTTTTCCTCAGTTGTAACTATTATAATATCTGTACTGACATTTGATCCGTTTATGTATTGGCTAACGTAAGATTTTGCTTTTATAATAGCAATTCGACTAAGAATACTTTCAGATTTTGATGAATCTTTCATCAATTCGACAACTGATACCATATAATCCTGCCCCTCTTGAGACTGTAATAATTTGACACCGTTAAACGGTTGACTAAAATACATTCGACGAACAAAGTTTCCAAGTCCAACTTTATCTCCTCCAAAATCTTGTGCTAATAAGGTTTGAAAAGAAACAAACAAATTAAATATAATCAAGTAAGTTAATTTTTTCATAATAATACTGATGATGAAAATATTTCTATAAAATATATTTTTGAATAAACAATTTTATTGGTTAAAAGTTTCTAATCAATAAAACATCGAAACCGATTTCCTTTCCTGTTTCAAAAATACCGTGTTCAAAATTAAAACTCCACGTTAACAATGTACCTCGTTCTTCTCCAATATAAAAAGCTGAATTTATATCAGAGAAAAGAGAAAACAAATTATTCTGATATAAGTAATTATAAATTTTTGTAAAATCTTCTCTTGTTGGTAAATGCCAATCATTATAACCATTTGCTACAAATGCCTCAGCCTCTTTTACAGCAGTATTCCAATAGACAGATTTCAAATCCCAAGGTATAAAAGCTGCAAACCCAGTTCCATTATTTTCATATAAAACAATACCACCGTTTTTGTAGTAAGAAACTTTCCCTCTTGGCATGACAGAGTATTTATTTTTACCCACAGAATAGCCATTCTTGACTAAATCTTCATAAGAAACTTCTACATTGCGACTAAACCTACCTCCAATATCTTTACTCTTTAAAAAGCGAATTAGAACCAAATTCATTTTTTTTACTAATAATCCATCTCGTCTCAAATTATTTTTATTACCAAATTCGGACACTCCAAAGTCGAAGTACGTATCATTATCATGGTCATTATTTTTAAACAAATCATCATTAATTAAAACATCATTACTTGGTCTTAGCTTGAATGATTTAGCATAAAATTTATATGATTTTAAAAATGTGTTTAACACAAATAGACTAGCCTGATTTCTGAGAGAAAATGTTTTCACTTCATTATTTCTCTCAATTTTTGCTATATAAAACATTTTTCCAATTGACTTATATCTTTCAAGTTCATTATTGGACATTGAAACTGATTCAAGAATATCTATTAATAACTGATGGCAAATTTCAATATTATCATTGGCTGTTGCAACAATATCAACTGGAATGATGACATGCTTATAGGGTGTAGAAACGATTTTGGGCTGTGAGATGTTAAGTGAATAATTAAAAGACTCTTGCATTAATCCATGGATTATTGTAAAAGCATTTGATAAAGCATCGCTTTCGGCTTGCTCATTTAGTATCTGTTGTTTAATATTTAAGGTAAACAAGCTTCCATTTAATTTTGCATTATCACCCATTTTGATTACAATATTATCAATTGTATTAAAGGAGATAACAACTTTGGTTGTAAGCACAAATGACTGATTAGGTAATTTCGATTCTTTCAATATATCAAATGAAGTTATAGCTGTACTTGAAATAGTAGATATAATATTATTTTCGATTTCATCTTTTTTTATTTGTGTTTTTGTAGAAATAAAAAGACCAGCTACTTTTTCAGATGCATTACGGATTGCAGATTTTTTTGCGTCTTCAATTGTTTTACCCTCACCTGTTACAATAACTTCAATTTTCGATGTCTCCTGCGAAAATGAAGAATTAGGATGACTCCAAAAAATAAGTACTAATAAAAATACACGCACTTTAAAAATAGAATGTATCATATCTTAACGTTGATTTAGCTTTATTCTGATTACTTTCCAATATTAGTAATCTCGAACATAAATAAAAAATTCCCTGTCTGAATCAGCAAAGCCATTTGAAATAAATTCCCCATCTATTAAGTCGTATTTATATGTAAGATATTTCCCTCCATATTTTGATTTCATATCAACATCTGACGACCACAGTCTGGGGCTTTCCCATCCTGTTTGATCGAAATACCTACTATGATTTCTAAACAAAAGATGATGCAGATCCTTTGCAACTAGAATATTTTTTATTTTACGCAACTCATCAATAGTGGGAATTCGCCAATCATTATAACCGTTAAATTGAAAAATGTCAGTATAGCTATTTGCATCATCCAAAGTTGCGTCCACTAATGGTGGCGGAATAAATAAAACAAGCCCTTTCTCGCCAATATTTGGAATAAAAAATCCGCCAAATGCATGCTTAGATACCACTCCTTTGGCTTTAACATTAAAACCTTTTATTTTTTCAAGAGTTTCAATGTCAACTATTGGATCCCATTGGTACTCAGCAATATTAGATCCCATATTTGGAAAATTGATAGACAAATATTTTAAATTTAGTAAACTTTGTATTTGTTTCCTCGGATCCCATAATTCATTAGCTCTGCAAATTTCTTGTATATTACTAGGCTGTATACCACTCAGAATCAAATTTCCATTTGGAAGGAAATACCTACCATTTGTTGAACTTAAAAGTGTACCTGAGATGCTTGTAAATTCAGATTCTACAACAAATAAACTGCAGTAAAATCTATATCGGTTCATAATATTACTTATTGCAAACAGTATTTCAGGCGTTCGAAAATTGAAATTATACGACCGATTATTAGATATTAATTTTACTTGAAAAATATTTTTTTCATATAGCTTATATTTAGCTAATTCTTCATTAGATAAATTTAAACTTTCAAGGGTTTTTATTAAAAGCTCACTAACAGATATAAAGGTTTTATTTACTGAGGCAATTACTTTTAATGGTATTTTCCATTTTTTATTGTCATCAGACATTGAATAAGGGGTCCCAGCTTCAACTTTATAATCAAATGAAATTTGCAACTTTTCATGTATAATATCAAAAGCAAAAGATATGATCCTCTTTTCTTCAAGTTCTTTATAGTCAAAATATTTTAGATCATTTAACATACTCTCACCGTCAAAAACCATGTCACCGCCTCTGGATTTTACAAAACGCTTAAGCTCAGCCGCAGATAAATTAATCTTGAAAATAGCCGAAATGCTACCATCCTCTTTTTGATTTTGATTTATTATTTCATAATTCAGAATATTTGCACTGGAGATTGAAGTAATTTCTTCTAGTAATAAACTATCAATGCCTATTTCAGTTCTTGTTTCTAAAAATAGGCCAACTGTCTCTTCAATTGCATCACGAAAGGCATTAAGCTTTGCTTCTTCTAAAGTCTTTCCGGAGCTGTTGACTATTATTGTCACATTTTTCTTATCTGAATTTTCTTTAACCTCACTCTGGACATTATTTTTACTGCCTGGGGGTTCATTTACTTGCTCCTCCGCAATCATTAATCCAACATTTGAACTAGATGTGGCTGATGTAGGGGTTTCTTGTGTCGAAGCTTTGATATTATTTCTACTATCTACTGTCGTAATACTTGCCTCTTTTATTGGATTGAATGTAGCTGCAATACTGTCGATCATTCTAATTCGGGGCTGTATTTTTTCTCTTAGTTTTGAATCTTTTGATAATAATAAATCAATGTATTCCTTTGATAAATCCAAGTAATCCTTACTGATTTTCAAATTAAAATTCGCATTAGTAGAATCATGATACATAAAATACATTAAATATGCGGCAGTATGATTAAACCATATGTCATTTAAATCTTTAACTGACTTGGGCCCAGCTAAAAGAATTTGACTACAAATTTCTTCTGCTTTTGAATACTCTTTTTTTTCATAGTATTTGTAAGCCTCTGTATATTTTTTTTGTAAGTTTTGTCCATTTG
The DNA here is from genome assembly GCA_947459415.1 of Bacteroidota bacterium. Classification (GTDB taxonomy): domain Bacteria; phylum Bacteroidota; class Bacteroidia; order UKL13-3; family UKL13-3; genus B1. The sequence continues at coordinate 10,192 of CANHDN010000021.1, read as the reverse complement.
CTGAATAGCAAAAGAGAACTGACGCTAGTAAAAATTTATACACTTTAAAATTAATCTTCATTCGCTGCGAGATTTATAAATGAAAAATGTTAATATCTATGGTAAATTATTTTATAGAGGCATCCCAATTTCTATTTTTTAAGAAACGTTTTGCAAGTTTTTCAAATTGATTGGAATCTTGGTGAGGCCATTCTGCCAAAAACCAAAATATTCTTAATCCATTTCGATATTGATTCCTAACATACCAAGGCCATAACTTAGCACGAGTAGTATCTTTTTTAACTTTGGAGTACTTTATCGGCTTTCTCTTAGTGAAAAACTCATGATTCATAAATCTAATTGCATACTAAAAATAATAAATGCCTAAATTTAATAACTTCAGGCATTTATTTTTAGTTGTTTAAAAAGCCCTCACAGCCCGAACAATACCTGTGCCGCTCTCGGTGTAGTTGGACTGTTCGCCATTACTGGAGTGCTGAGTCCACGCGTAGCTTTTATTGCCCTCGGTGTAATAACACCAATACCAGCTATCTGCAAAACCGCCAACTCCGATCTGTTTCAAATTAACATAAACTGCATTTAATTCTTTTTTTGAAGGTAAATGCCAATCACTATATCCATTAATTATTAACTCTTCACAAGCTGTCTTAGCGGAGTTCCAATCCATATTCCCTAGATCTGTGATTGCAGCTACTAAACCATGCCCATTTTCTTCAAAAACGACAAAACCACCATGCTTAAATTGTGAAACAATGCCTCTTGGCTTTACTTTATATCCAGTCATTTGTTCAATTTGTGAAAGTGTCCGTTTATCCTGCCAAGAAAATGTAGCAGCTTGTTGGCCTGTAGTTAAAAAGTTAATGTTGCCTTCGCCACCAAATTGATGAATCTGCCCATTACCATTACCATTTGATTCATCCATTCCAGATTGCACGGTAAATGAACGAGTATAAAATTCCCATTGTTTTGTAAGTGCTTTTAATGCATTTATACTACCTTGCTTTCTTAAATAAAAAGTTTTAGCAACTCCATTGTAATTAATGACAACAGGGAAAACGGCTTTGTTTAAACTTTGGTAACTTGTTACTTCTTTAGAAGAAAGGCTTAATGCTGCTAATGTTTTAATACAATAGTTTGCACAAAAATCAATATTTTTATTGGTAGTTGCTGTAACAACTAGAGGTATTTCCCAGTTTTTACTTTCTGCGTCTAATGATTTAGGGTCGCTACTTTTAATATCATAATCAAAAGAAATTTGCATTGGTTCATGAAGCAATCCAACCATTTCGCTAACTGCTTTAATTTCACCTTGCTCATTTAATAATTGTTGTTTAATATTTAAAGCAAACATGCCGCCTTTAATTTCAATAGCAATACCTTTCGCTTCCACAAAACTGGTAAGCTTATCTACAGAAACTAAAGCTTTTAGCGTTACACCCCATCTATCATCCGGCAATTGTGATTCATTTAGTATTGAAAAGGACTTAATATTTCCACTAGAAACAGAAGCCATTTGCTCAGCTACTACCTGATCATTAAAAATCTCTGTTTTAGATGAAATAAAAGTGCCAAAAGCTTGTTCAATTGCTGACCTTAAAGCTGATTGCTTAGCTTCTTCTTGTGTTTTTCCACTTCCACTTACAGTAATTGTAACTGCTTTTTCTTCTTCTTGTGCGAGAGCTATTTGAAAATTCGTAACAAATAATGAAATTAATATTATTGATTTAAAAATAGATTTCATATCTAAGATTTAATTTTTTAAATACTTTTATACTGATAAAAAATTACGATCTCATTATTTTCAATAAGGTAAAATCCAATTTTTGAAAGATATTTTTCTATAGTAATTATATTTGGTGTTTTTACATCATTACTAAAATCATATTTCGGAAAAACACTTTGGTTAGCTCTAGCCCAATCCTTAGGAGTAGTTGCACTTATTACTCCACCATTGTTATAAATTATAAAATGTTTTTTATTTATTCTTTTTGCCATAACTACCAAATTATATGATTATAAATTATTGTTTTAGGCAAGTTTTGATAATACGCAATAGCAGATTGTCGTATAGATTCAATTCTGTGAGATTCAAGATTAACTGCGTTATCGTATTTCTTCATTTTAAAATCCCAATTTCTCTTATCAATCCCTTCAATTTTCACCCTAATAGTTTCAGATAAGGTTACAGCATTCTTATAACTTGCAGATTCAGGTTCTATCGATGATAAAATAGAGGCAGCGTCTTCAGCACCTTGACGGTTTTGATTAGCATTCCATTTAGATCTAGCTTGATTTAACTTCATTTCTCCATCACGATCTATTTTTTTCTTATAAATTGGCTGTGCCGCTGATAAACATTTCATAAAGCAAGATTGACAAACTTCAGGTACTTGCATTAAATCATAAATTGATTCATCAAACAGCTGCTGCTCTGCTTTTGTCTGGGCCCTTTTGATAATATAGTCACACTGCTCAGCAAAATATTGGATTATTTTATTTTTTCCAGTTTGAGTAAAATCTAATAATGGACTACTGTTTACATTAATATTCTGTATAGATGATATTAGGGCTTTATTTTCATTACCACCTACTCCTTTTGCTGAAATGCTATAAGAAGCAAAAACCTGATTGGTTTCAACATCGCCAATAAAAAATACTATTTCAGAATTTATTACAATCATCTGAGGAGGACCTGCAATAATGTCTTTTGTTTGTATATTTATTTTGGCAGCAATTAAAAACCTTTGGGTTAGGCTATTGCCACCCATCCCACTTTTTGTAGAAATTTGAGTAAGTTTTGATAACAGTTGAGTCTTTGCCTCTTCTGGTATTTTATTATCTTTATCAAGAACTAAACTATTTAAAATAATTCGATTAGCATCAGTGCTAACTTGAGCTTTTAAATTATTAATTGACAAAACCGAAAGAAGTATAAAAATGAGGTTTTTCATATTTAAATTATTTTTCACCTAAAACAATAATCGCTTCTCCAAGTCCCCTAGTCATTAGCTTTACCTCAAAATTAAAGGGGGGAGATTTCAGGTATTTTTGTAGGCCGATGGCAAATTGCCTTGCATCAGTCGCTCTATTCCGTTCATCAAAAACAGGAATATGAACCTGTTCATAATCAATACGATTCTCACTGGAATTAGCCTCATTGAATCTTCCTTTGACTGTGTTCTTTTCAAGCCAGTCATAAATTTTATTACGGATTTCATCTCCATCTACCTCTGTCTCGAGATTTTTATCCCAATTACTCCACCTTCTTACAGTCAACTTTATCTCTCTTCCATTATTGAAAATGCCGTCAAAATGAGACTGAAGCTGGGCTACAAATGGATCAATATTGGCTAGAATTGCACTTTGTAACATCACTGGCACTATATCTTTATTATTTGGAGCGCTATTGCCTGTTGAAGCTGCAACCCTCTTACTCGTATATGCATCCAATGCTTCAAGCACAAAAGAAACAACTTTACCATTATCTGTTTTGGTCACCTTCCACCAGATCTGAAGAATGATATCAGCCTTTGCTTTATTTTTTAATATGTCAAGTGGACTTTCAGCTAATCCTGACCCGGAAGCAACACTTGTTGTTACATTATCCTCTGCTGTACGCGCCTCAATATTCTTTAATTCTTGCTCTACATCCTTTAGCGGGAAGCCGCGATCAATCATCAAAGAACCAATCTTTGAAATCACCTGACCTATCTCAGAGTCCTCTTGAAATGCCTGTTTATAATTCGGCACTTTCTGCTTAGTACCCTGATTGTCAAACTCAGTCATGAAATACCTCTGCTCACACCAGTTATCACTTGGCAAAATCATCAATGTCGGCTTTTTTGCTTGAGAAAAGCCAGCGATTGAAGCAAAAAGTAGGCAAAATGCAACAAGTAATTGTTGTTTTTTTAACATATTAAAACCCATTTGATAGTGATTTGATAATTTTTTGTTCTTCCAGATACCTTCTCAATTCATTTTTTGAAACTGACACCTGATATACCTTCCATTTCTTATTTGATATCAAGCTTGGCAAAGTGGTTAAAACGGCAGAACTTCTCGTAAACAGTGTCCATTTCCCATTTTTTGCAAAAAAGCTTTTTGAAATTTGAGTAAATGCTTCTTGTTCCTCGGTTTTATTTAAAATTGGAGGCTGTGTAGAACATCCATTGGCTCCAGCAATACCAGAAAATAATATCGCATGAACTGCATCTTTACTTGCTTGTTTTGGCAAATAATTTACCCCTTTTCTTGTGTCCCAAATTTTTAGCGATACATAACCATCTGTTCCAAGTGAAATACATTCAGTTTGGTAACTGTTGCCTGTATTAAATGAAGAAAAGATGAATAGTGAGAAAATTAGGATTATTCTTTTTGCCATATCATAAATTTAGTATAAAAATGCCTATTAATATGTATAAATTTAGCTTCAAAAAAATTGAACGGACATTACCACAAATTGATGAAATCATATAATTAATTATATTAATATATCCCATATTGAGTGAAAGGGGCGTACTCCCATTTAAAATATAAAAAACCCTTTCAGAGCTAAATTAAGGGGCTGGAATCTAAGCAGTCAAAGCTATTTGAGGACTTCTAAATAATGAAGCCCCTATTACATGCGATTGGGACTAAGTAAATCTCAATTTAAAAATGATTTTTAGAAGCAACATTTGCGACATCTGCAACATCCCCAATGTCGGAGATGCTGCAAATGACGCAGTGAAAAACTATTTACGTAGACCCGCCACGTTTCCATCAGCAGTTCTAGACACCTCAACTCCAAGTGATCTTAGACGATCCGTAAATGACTTCAATGAGCATGCTTTATACCCGTAAATCTTACAGTAATTGCTGTATGATTCATATACCCCTTTCACAATCAATTTTTCATTAGCGTCCTTTTGATAGTATTCATCCTCAAGAAACATATTCACTGTATCAGACTTTTTCTTGTAGTCCATTACCATTTCAGAAATCGACCTTGATTTCGCAAATTGTTTCTCCTCCAAAAGACTTCTAAGCCCATCTAACACCCAATTGAATATTCCAGGTAGCTCAGATGCAATTATCTTTTTTGCTAGATCAGGATCACGTTTATCCTCAGGAACAGTTAACTCAAACGGAATAATGATAAATCGCCTAAAAAAAGCTTCATTTTGCTCTACATCTCTAGGAAGTGTGTTAGTATTGAACATCAATCTCGCATAATTGCTAATAGTTATAGGTTCTTTATGAGGTGAGCGAGCTTGAATGGGTTCTCCACTTACAAGTTGTTTAAAAAATGTAGGATCCATCCTGGAGGATATTTCTGATGAGTAATTTAGAAGCACCAGTCCAAGCTTAACTCTATAATATCCGTTTGCATCTGTCAATGATTCAAGGCTGTAGTTAGATACGTTCTCATTTCCAAGTAAAGCAGTTATGAGATTGAACACCACTGATTTACCATTAGCACCGCTTCCATATAGAACCAAAGCCTTTTCAAGAGAAAGTACATTGTTTGGAATCAATACATAACCAATAAATTGTGCAAGTACCTTTTGTGCATCCTTATCTGGAAGCACCTCATTTAAAAATGTTTTGAAACTAGGAGCATCTGCGTCAGGATCGTAAGCAAATTGTAATTGGTGTGTGATGAAATCCTTACTATCAAATCTACATAAACGCTGCTCCTTGGGAGTAATCAAAAATGTGCCGTTTTGAAGGGTAATCCTCACCTCATCATCTTTTCTTTTTGGATGTGGTAAAGTTGCTATAGAAAAGAATTGCTTCAGTAAAGATTCTTTGAAGTTGTAATGCACTGCGTCTTTGTATGGAATTCCAAGTTTCACTGCAGCTTTACCTAACATTTGTCGCATTATCTCTAAAGGAATATACTTCCAATATTCACCATTGAAAACAAAAACAACACCATTGTAAATACAAAGAGCAAACTTATTTCTAACAGCTGTTTCCAAGAATTCATCCACAACAATAACATGTAGATCATTTTTGGACAGTCTTCCTCCCTCCTCTTGTGAAGCAAGGACAGCAAGGTCTAATTGAGCAAGTTCGTTAATTACAGCTTCCACCACATCTTCATGGTTAATTTTGACTCCAGGCAGGTATTTGATGTCATCAATTGGAATACCGTACTTCTCAACCAATGCTTTGTCAAGGGTGCTTTCAGAAGTTGATTCAGGTGTTTCACTTAAAAAATTCTTTGACTCTATATTTTCCCTATCTGGAATTCGATTAAAATTATTTATCATGTTACTTGGTTTTATGCACTCCATATTTCTTTGGAGTGCGGTTAAATTAAATGTTATTGTTTTTAAGGGTTTCAGCGCAAGGAGGGCATAGAGGAAACTCCTTTGCCACAAGCTTAGATAAATAAGCAACTCCTTTAATTTTGATACGAGTTACATAAATTAATGTTGGATCAAAATCACTTTCCACAATATGGTTAAACACAATAAAGTAGTCTCGGTCCCTCATTTTTTGACTTGGAAAATTATTTGGTTGTAGAAATCCTTTTTTCCGTAACCAATCAAAAAACAGATGTTCTCCTCCCCGAAATCCAGTGAGTTTAGCAGCTTCGCCTATACTTACTGTTTGATCGTATCCATGTAAAATTTCAATTGCTTCTAACATATTTTTTTATTTTAAAAGTTATAAAAAGCAAACTTGTAATGCTGTAAGGGTATATAGATTGTGCGACAGAACCTAAGTAGGTTTTTACCATTACAATACCCTCCCCCGGTTAATTAAATAATCAGAGGCTATTTTATCAATCGATTTGTCAGACTTAAATTCTTTCGAAAAAAGCCAATTATCTAGCTCTTCTTTTTTAAAAAATAATTTCCTTTTTGAAGGAGCATAAAATGGAATCAACTTTTGAGATGTCTTTTTGTAGAGGTAACTACTGCTCACATTGAGATACTCGCAGGCTTCTTGAAATGTTAGCATTTCTTTTTGAAGTAACTTCTGCTCTTTTAGCTCATTACTGATTTTTTTTAACTCTGTTCTTATTTCCTGATCCATGTTTAAAAAATTTAACGTGATGTGCTGGCGCCTAGCACAATAATTTTATCATGGAGTAATGAGCAAAAAATGAACCTCGGACTATAATTGTGACATATTTCTCCCTGATATATTGAAGAAATATTGAATTTAAAAAGCGCTAAAAAGAGTAAAGTGAAAATGAATGAAAAAAGAAATCAAAAAAAGACTTGGGATATTGAAATTGAATTGAAATAATATTTACTGACTATTTGACTCAAGTAAAGTCCTAATTATCATATTTATTTGTATCTGCTGTTTAGTTAAGTTGTTTGAACCCAACTTTCTTTTATTTTCTTGCCTGGCACTTGCAAAGGACGTAATTTGCTTACCGCCATCACTAACAAAACAAGACTTAATTGTCGCCTCAAGCTCATTTTCTTCAAATCTTGATGAAAATAAATCTTTGATAGATAATTGATTAAATAAGTAAAGCAAATTTGTGATGCCAGTGGGTCCTCTTTTGGATTTTACATTATTATTCCACCGAATTGGAGATTTGATTGATTCAATTTCCCCTGAAAACAATTGAAAAAATACTACAAAGTCATCCTCCTTAATAAAGCCGTTACCAACCAATCCGTTAAATAAGATTAAAGTTAGTGGAAGGGGATGCTTAGAATTCCATTTAAAATATACCCTAGGGGGCAGCCTAGAAGTTCCCTTTTTATTTTTATCCTGTGAGTTTGATGAATTTATATCTTCATTTAATCTTAGAATCATAAACCTCAGTTCAGGACTATCTTCTTGAGTCAAATAGTGAGGGTACTTCTTAATCAATCCGATAGCAAATTCAATCACCAGATTTATGGCCAATTCGTATGATGCTTTATTTTCTTTTGTCCTAAAAGTGATAATAAAGTGTTCAATTCTAGAAAGAAGGTTTTTAAGCCTATGCTCTGCTTGAAATTTATCCTCTGAATTACTCAAATAAAGCTCAATTGCATTACAGGAATGACTAATCTGATGTTTAACAAAATCGCTCAGGTAATCAGAAAATTGAATTTCATAGAACTTATCATCCCCAGTTGTCTGATCAGTTTCTATATATGATAACACTTCAGTATCGTGAGAGAAATCAATTTTTCGTGACTCCTCGCTTGTTTTCTTTTCGTAAAATGACCTAATTAGGTGCTGGCGCCAATCGTCATGCAATAAATAGTCAAGAAATCTAATTGGTGTTTTTTCAGATGAAAATATTTTGAATTCACGCTCACTATGAAATAGTAAAATCTCCTCCTCAGACTTATGGAAATATGAAACACGAAGCGTATCCAAAAAATTAAAAAATCTATCCGAATACTCTTTTATTAATAACAAGTGTTTTTTAATATTCGTTTTTTTGCCAAGGTGAGTTAAGTCCTTATAGTCTAAATCACTTCTATAGGATGTATGTATGTGAAAATAAAAACCCTTTTCACAAGATAAAAAATCCTTTACTGTAGAAATTTCAGTAATTAGGTCATTGATTGCAAATAACGTTTCAGTTTTTGAGTTAAATTGAGCGATGTACTTTTTAACTGCATTTTTTGCAAGCTCAAACGTACCGATTAATCTCCTTTCAAAGTGTATATTTCCATTAAACCTAAATTCGTTTTCCGAAAAATAAATTTCATTTGATCCGTTCGTTTTTCGAATATAAGTAACGTCTGCACTATCTATCAAAGACAGAAATTCTCTGATCTCCTCTGGGTAATAATCGGGGTATTTTTTTAATCTACCTCTAATCACAGGTTAATTTTTATTCTACTAGCAGCTTCTTGTTTTTGACGATCTATAACTTTAGCATACACCTGAGTATGTTTTAAATCTCGATGCCCAAGCATTTTCGAAACTGTATAAATATCTGTACCTAAAGTTAATTGCAAAGTAGCGAAAGTATGTCTAGCGGAGTGGAAAGTGACTTTTTTTGTTATACCAGCCTTCATTGCCCACTGAGAAAGCTTGAGATTATTCCATGCACTATATGAAAGCCCTAAAAAAACTTTCTGAGCTTTCTCTCCTTCTTTACCTAATATTTGGTAGGCCTGCTGAGAAATGGGAAGAGTTTCTTGTACTTTAGTCTTTTGCTGTCTGTAACGAATAAAATATCCAAGTGTAGCAGAATGCTCTATGTCACCCCATGTTAATTTTTCAATATCACTCCATCTGAGACCGGTAAGACACGAGAAAATAAAGGCTGATTTGAGCACCGGGATATCACATTGATGATCAACCATTGCTTGAAGTTCCTCAAGAAGTAAAAACGATTTTTCTACTTCGCCTGCTTTGACTGATATCACTTCTGATGCTGGATTTTTTGCCAGCAATCCGTCTTTGAATGCCTGTTTTAAAGCAGCCCTTATCTTATTATAATATGCGGATTGAGAGTTCTGTGACAACATTTTTCTTGCGGGAGTCTTAGCTGAAGTTGACAAGTAGGATTTAAAGCCCTCTAACCACTCCTTATTTACTTGTGCAAAGGATACGTCAGAAGGAGAATAGATTTTTAAATGCTTAATCATGCTATTCCAGTTATCATAGTTCCCCTTACTGGTATCTCTCTTTTGGGCAATCTTCTCAACATAAGCGATAAAACTGCCCTGAGATTTTTCGATATCATTAAAACCAAATAATCCACTCTGAATTTCAATATGACGTTTTGATCTAATTAATTCAGCAAGAGCTAGGTTTTTCTTATTTGACTCTCTCTCATCTTTTGACAATTTTCTGCTTTCAGACTCCGGGACTAAAAACAGATCCAAGTATTCATACTTACGTCTTCCTTTACTATAGTAATCAAGGTAGAGACTAATGCTACCATTTTTTTCGCGTTGTCTTAAAGTTACTTTCATTCTCACTTGTTTATTTGTTTTTGTTGCCCGCAACAATTTTACTAACCTGGGCAACAATAAGGCAACAAATTTACCCAATTAAATGAAAATAGAAACAAATTTTCATACGAAATTTAAACATAACTTATTGAAATGCAATAAAATGCAAACAAATAAAACTTAAGTTACTTTCCGATACAGAACTTACTAAAAATAAAATCCAATTGATCTTCGTGGGTAATTTGTCCGGTGATGGTGCCTAAATGATGCAAACATTGCCTTATATCCAGTGCCAATAAATCTCCAGGGATACGATTTTCTAGCCCTTCTCT
>CANHDN010000020.1 GCA_947459415.1 Bacteroidota bacterium | reverse complement strand
GCAAAAATCACAGATTGGGCTTGTATGATATGATTATGCTTAAAGATAATCACATAGATTTTGCTGGTGGAATTGCTCAAGCTATTGAAAAAACACATCAATATCTGCAGTTTAAAGGTTTAAAACTACCTATTGAAATAGAAACTAGAAACCTGGAAGAAGTAAAAGAGGTAATACAATACGGCAAAATTGATCGCATTATGTTAGACAATTTTACTCCCGAATTGTTGAAGGAAGCTGTTCATCTCATTAATAAAAAATTTGAGACAGAGGCAAGTGGCGGTATCACCTTAGAAAATATTCAAGCCTATGCTGCCAGCGGGGTAGATTTTATCTCGGTGGGTGCACTTACGCATTCTGCCAAAAGTATTGACCTGAGCATGCGCGTAGAAAAGTAAAATTTTTACCGAGGGGCATTTTTTCTTAAAAAAATCCTTTTGTTTTCTAATTTATTTTCTAATATTTGTTTATTCTAAAAACAACACAAACAAAACAAATAAAACAATGAAGCACTTATTCAAAAGTTCATTCGCCATCTTAGTTGGTTTATCATTAACAGTTGTAAGCTGTACTAAAGAAGACACCAACACTGGTGAAAACAACAACAATGGCGGTAATGGTGGAATAGTTATTCCACAAGAGCAAAAAGCAACAGTAATTTATTTTGGTGGTACTTGGTGCCCTCCATGTGGTTCTGCAGGTAAACCAGCAAAAGAGCAGATAAAAGCTGCTAATCCTGGAAAAGCAAACATTATGTCTTGCCAAATAGGTAACGATCCAATGACTAACGCTGATGCAACTGCTATGAATGCAGTATTTAAGCCATCTGGAGTTCCTGCTATGTATATTGGCGCAAGTGATGATCAAATTAACGCAATGGTTGGTGTTAACCCAACAACTGCGCTTAACTTAGTTACTGCTCAAATTGCTAAAACAGCAAAAGCGAACTTTTTATTAACAGCTACCGATAACAATGACGGATTAATTACCTTAAAAGTTAATGGTAAATTCTTTGCTGATGCAACAGATGAGTATACCATTGGAGGTTACTTATTAGAAGGTAAATTAAACCATACTCAAGCTTCAGATGCAAGTATTGAAAAGAATATTCACTACGATGTATTGCGTGCTAAATTTGGAGATAAAATTTTAGGTGAAGTATTTGCTACTGCTCCTAAAAAAGATCAAACTTTTGAGCAAACAATGAATTTCTTTATTCAACCAACTTTCAAAAAAGAAAATTGTTCAATCATGGTTATTGTTTGGAAAAAATCTGGTACACAATACACCATTAACAATAGCACAACTATTAAATTGAAATAATTCATAATTATTTTATAAAAAGACCGACTCCAAAAGAGTCGGTCTTTTTTTTTATGTTTGAACCCATGTGGAAAGCCTATATCAACGGATTTAAATTATACCTGCAATTGGAAAAATCACTGGCAGTTAATTCGCTTGAAGCCTACCTTCATGATATTGAAAAATTGGTGCAATTTTTACAAATAGACCACGCTAATCTCTCGCCAAGCCAAATTAAGCTGAAGCAACTTAGAGAATTTATAGTATACCTAAATCAGTTAGGTTTAGCGGCAAATAGTCAAGCAAGAATCATTTCAGGAATCAAATCTTTTTTTCATTACCTCTTACTCGAAGATGAGATAAAGGAAAGTCCTGCTGAGCTATTAGAATCTCCTAAACTAAGCAGAAAATTACCTGATGTGTTAGATGTGCACGAAATAGATGCCATGATTGCCTGCATTAACTTGAGCACCCCAGAAGGATTTAGAAACAAGGTAATTATTGAAACCATGTTTTCTTGCGGATTGCGTGTAAGTGAAACCAATGATTTAAAAATTTCACATATTTCTTTTCAAGAGAATTATGTTAAAATCACAGGCAAAGGAAATAAGGAAAGATTAGTACCTATCAGTGAATCAGCGCTAGGATTAATTCATATTTACCTACAAGAAATTCGTTTCCATCTGCAGCCAAAATCGGGGTGTAATGATATCCTGTTCCTAAACAGAAGAGGTGGGAAATTAAGCCGACAAATGATTTTCTATATCCTAAAAGACCTAGCGATGGCAGCAAAAATTAATAAAGACATCAGCCCGCATACTTTAAGACACTCATTTGCTACGAGTTTAGTAGAGGCCGGTGCAGATTTAAGAGCAGTGCAACAAATGCTTGGTCATGAAAGTATTACTACCACAGAGATTTACACGCATTTAGATAGGGCATATTTACACGACACCGTTTTACAATTCCATCCAAGGGGTAAAAGGTAAATAAAAACTAATGTGAAATTAATTCAATAAATTGCCAACTGAATAAATGGAAGGTATCGTTATAAAATCTACAGGGTCTTGGTATTTGGTTCGAACCGAAAGCGGACAGGTGCATCCTTGCCGATTAAAAGGGAAATTTAGACTCAATGGCATTAAACACACCAATCCAATCACGGTTGGAGACCATGTTGATTTTGACCTCGAATTAGGTTCAGAAAACGGCGTCATTCATACCTTACACGCACGTAAAAACCATATCATTAGAAAGGCTAATAATATGAGTAAGCAAACCCATATCATTGCCAGCAATTTAGATCAGAGTTTATTAATTATAACTTTGGCTTTCCCAAAAACTTCATTGGGTTTTATAGATAGATTTTTAGTGAGTGCAGAAGCCTATCACATTCCGGCCATACTGGTGTTCAACAAAATTGATTTAATGCAGGGAGAGTGGGGCGAAATAGTAGATGAAACCATTCAACGCTATCAAAAAATGGGGTATTCCTGCCTCAAAACTTCTACCCTTACCGGAGAAGGTATTGCAGCATTAAAAGCCACTTTAACTGATAAAATATCGCTATTAAGCGGACATTCAGGGGTAGGAAAGTCTACCTTGTTAAATCACATAGAACCCAGCCTAGATTTAAAAACAACCGCTATTTCTAGTTATTCATTAAAAGGTCAACATACCACCACTTTTGCAGAAATGCATCCATTGAGTTTTGGTGGTTATATTATAGATACACCAGGTATTAGAGAGTTTGGTTTAGTAGATTTTGAGGATGCAGAGGTAAGTCATTATTTCAAAGAAATGCAGCCCTTCATAGGAAAATGCAAGTTTAATAATTGTAAACATATCAATGAACCAGATTGTGCCATTCAAGCTGCGGTAAATGATGGCACTATTAGCATAGAAAGATTTAGTAGTTACCTAAGTATATTAAGTAAAGAAGATATTTACGAATAAGAACATTTATGCGTGTATTGTTACAAAGGGTTTCAGAAGCATCGGTTACCGTAGAAAAAAAAATAATTGGATCCATTCAATATGGTCTGCTTATTTTGGTGGGAATTGAATCCACAGATACCACAGAAGACATTTTATGGCTATCCCAAAAAATTTGTAATTTACGCATATTTAATGATGATAAAGGCCTCATGAATGTTTCTATTAAAGACATATCTGGAGAAATATTGGTAATTAGTCAGTTTACCCTGCATGCAGAAACGAAAAAAGGAAATCGCCCTTCTTTTATTCAGGCAGCTAAACCAGAAATTGCCATTCCTATTTACGAGCAATTTAAAATACAAATTGCGAAAGATTTAGGAAAACCAATAGAAAGTGGGCAGTTTGGGGCAGATATGAAAGTTATGCTCGTAAATGATGGTCCGGTAAGTATTTGGATAGACACAAAAAACAAACAATGAGTTTAACAATTGAAGAAGCACAAAAGCAAGTAGACCAATGGATACAAACCATTGGCGTTCGGTATTTTAATGAGTTAACCAATACTGCTATTTTAATGGAAGAGGTTGGTGAGGTAGCTCGCATTATGGCCAGAAAATACGGCGAGCAATCATTTAAAAAAACAGATGAAACCATAGATTTGGCAGATGAAATGGCAGATGTTATGTGGGTACTAATTTGTTTGGCTAACCAAACTGGGATTAATTTAACAGAGGCATTTGAAAGAAATATGGCAAAAAAAACAAAGCGAGATAGCACGCGCCATTTAGAAAACCCTAAATTATAGACATAAAAAAAGGGCAAGCTTACTGCATCGCACCGCTACAACCTCACGCCCTTGCTACATTCCTGTCCTGGGGGATTAGAGGGAGCTGATCGTACAGGGCTCACCCAAGCGCAAAAGTAACTTTTTTCTAAGTTTATGCAAACTTATTTTTAAAAGCACTAAGATGCACGAAAGATGGATAAAGAATTAAGTGCAGTGGAAGCAGAATTTCATTTTTGAGAGTGATTCTTTCTTTATACTTGCAGTACCTAAAAAAGCATTATCCGCTATATGAACAAGCTTACATCCGAACTACAAGAACGTTTAGAAAAAATATATGAAGGTGGTGGTAAAAAAGCTGCTGCTAAGCAAAAAGAAAAAGGTAAAATGTTGGCCCGTGAAAGGGTTTCTTATTTATTAGATGCAGATAAACCACAAATAGAAATTGGCGCCTTAGCGGGCTATGAAATGTATGAAGAACATGGTGGCTGCGCTGGAGGAGGTGTGGTAGTTGTCATGGGATATGTGAGTGGCAGACAATGCCTTGTTGTTGCCAATGATGCCACTGTTAAAGCTGGAGCATGGTTTCCTATAACTGGTAAAAAAAACCTACGTGCACAAGAAATTAGCATAGAAAATAAGCTACCCATTATTTATTTGGTAGACAGTGCAGGGGTATACTTGCCTATGCAAGATGAGATTTTTCCTGATAAAGAGCATTTTGGAAGAATTTTTAGAAATAATGCCATTATGAGCAGCATGGGCATTACACAAATTGCTGCAGTCATGGGGTCTTGCGTAGCAGGCGGAGCCTATTTGCCTATTATGAGTGATGAAGCCATGATTGTAGACAAAACCGGATCTATCTTTTTAGCCGGATCCTATTTGGTAAAAGCAGCCATTGGAGAAGACATAGATAATGAAACCTTAGGTGGCGCCTCAACACACTGCGAAATTAGTGGTGTAACAGATTACAAGTTTGAAAATGATGCGGCATGCCTAGATAGAATCAAAAGAATATTTGACAAAATTGGGGATTTTGAGAAAGCTGGTTTTAATCGGGCTGAACCAAAAGAACCTAAAAAATCAATGGATGATGTGTATGATGCAGTAGCCAATTTTACCAAGCCCTTTGATGTAATGGAAATTATTGAGCGCTTAGTTGATGCTGATTCTTTTGATGCCTATAAAGACCTGTATGGCAAAACAATCATTTGTGGTTATGCGCGCATTAATGGCTGGGCCGTGGGGATTGTAGCTAATAATCGCTTGGTTGTAAAAGCAAAAAAACCAAAACAAAGTGCAGCAGACAACCCTGTTGAAATGCAAATTGGAGGAGTAATATACAGCGATAGTGCAGATAAAGCAGCGCATTTCATTATGAACTGCAATCAGAAAAAAATTCCTTTAGTTTTTTTACAAGATGTAACAGGATTTATGGTTGGATCTAGAAGCGAACATGGAGGAATTATTAAAGATGGCGCCAAATTGGTAAATGCACAAGCCAATTCGGTGGTTCCTAAGTTTACTATCATCACTGGAAACAGCTATGGAGCTGGCAATTACGCTATGTGTGGCAAAGCATACGACCCCCGTTTAATTGCTGCTTGGCCTAATGCAAAAATTGCGGTTATGGGTGGAGCTCAAGCAGCAAAAGTTCTATTGCAAATTGAAGAGGCAAGTTTAAAAGCTAAGGGCGAGCTAATAGATGAAGTGAAACAAAAAGCTTTATTAGATCAAATCACCGAACGCTATGAAAAACAAACAAGTCCGTATTATGCTGCAGCGCGCCTTTGGGTTGATGCCATTATAGATCCAAAAGAAACCCGCACCTGGATTAGTATGGGCATTGAGGCCGCAAACCACGCTCCTATTACCAAAGAATTTAAACCAGGGGTAATTAGGGCATAGGCAATGGTTAAAAGGCCTAATTACTTAGCCTGATAAATACTGCCACCCAAATGTTTGGCTAAAAAAAGCTCCATTTCTTGGTAGAATTCTAAACGATTTTCTACATTGCTAAAACCATGACCCTCATTTTCTTTCACCATATAATTCACTTTTACTCCACGTTTTTTGAGCGCTTCTACCATTTGATCGCTTTCAGATTTATTTACCCTTGGGTCATTCGCTCCTTGGGCAATAAATAAAGGTGCTTTTATTTGATGAACATGAAAAACGGGAGAAATTTCGTGTAATAAAATAGAATCTTTAACGGGGTCTCCTACCATTTCATACATCATATTCATAAAGGGTTTCCAATATGGAGGCACCGTTTTCATGAAGGTAAACATATTTGATATTCCAACATAATCTACACCACAAGCATATAATTCTGGGTTAAATGTCAAGCCTGCAAGGGTGGCATAACCGCCATAACTAGCTCCATAAATTCCTATTTTTTGAGGGTTTGCAATCCCTTCTTTGATAAGCCAATTTACCCCATCTGTAATGTCTTGTTGCATAGCCCTTCCCCATTGTTTAAAACCCGCCTGCCAAAAGGATTTTCCATACCCCGTTGAACCCCTATAATTAACCTGCAATACCGCATAACCCCTATTTGCCAAAAATTGAACCTCCGGATTCCACCCCCAATAATCTCTGAGCCAAGGTCCGCCATGAGGATTTACCACAACAGGCAAATTCCTTGCAGGTCTGCCAACAGGCAAAGTTAAATATCCATGAATGAGTAATCCATCTTTTGCCCTAAAGGCAATAGGCATTTGCTCGCAAAGCTGCCTATTTTGAAGCCATGGTGCCCTATCGGCAATTTTTGTTAGCCGCTTAGTTTTTAGCTCATATAAATAGGTTGAACCCAAATTTTGATCACTGATAGTTCTCACTATATATTTAGCTTCGCGTACATCATGGTTCAAGAGATAAACCTCATTAGAAGTCCCTAATTTTTGAATCAAATCAGCATGTAAATGAGCCGCATTGGTATCTAAAAATATTTGCTCATTTTTGGCAGTGCTTACATAAACAGAGCTAATGCTTTTCCTTTTGTGAGAATAAGTAATTTGATCAACATCAACAGTTGGATGTTCAAATAATGCGGCAATTTCTTTAGCATGCTCCATATCATAAATTACAATAGCTGCCTTATCTCTTCCTAAATTGGAACTTGCATAGACATACTTATTATCAAATGTAAATAATAATGGCTGTAAACTCTCTTTAAATGATGTAGTAAGAACCTTCGTAAACGCTGCATGCGAATCCTTTCTGTATAAGAATTGTTGATTCACTCCGTCTGACTGTATGGCAATACGTAATACCCCGCTATGATCGCAAATCCACTGCAGCACTGCCCCTGGATTTTTCTGAATTAATTCAATTTTGCCACTTACACAGTTCAATTTATATACATCAAATAAAGACTTATTATCTTTATTCAGACCAATAAGTATCTCATTCACATTGCTCTTTTGTTCATCAATTAAAATAGCATTTACCGCTTTAAATGGAGTTAATTCTTTGGTTAATTTGGAACCTAACTCTACACAAAAAAAATGAAAATTTTCATCGCCATTAAGATCACGCGTATACACCAACCTATTATTTCCCTTCCAAAAAAAAGACGAAATATCTCTGTCCAATAAATAACTTAATTGACTAGTATCCCCAGAACCAATTTTTGTAACAAATAGATTCATCCTATTTTTATAAGGTTTTGCAAAGGCCAAAAACTGGCCATTGGGAGACAATACGAAACTAGCGTTCTCAGGATTCCTGAAAAAATCGGCTACCGGTAAAACGGGCACCTGCATCTCTATTTGGTTTGAACCAAACTTGCAGGAGCTCATCAGCCATAAAACACAAAATAATTTAAGCCACTCTTTTGATTGATACATCCTCCACCTAGTCCTTATTTTCTCCAAAAATAGCTGCCTTTTGCTCACAAACAAAGTCTGTATGTGATAATTGGCAAACATCTAGGATAGATGGATTGTAATAGAAAAAGAAAAATAGCTAAAAGCTGAACCAAAAAATCGAACAAATTCTCCTGAATGATTATCTTAGCGGCATGAATTTCCCTTTAATTGCTCCTTCAGTGCTATCTGCCAACTTTGCCCAGTTAGGTAAAGACATTCAGATGATCAATGAAAGTGAAGCCGATTGGTTTCACATAGATGTTATGGATGGTGTTTTTGTTCCAAATATCTCTTTCGGTTTTCCGGTAATAAAATCCATCCAGAATTTAGCTCAAAAGCCACTAGATGTACATCTAATGATTGTACAACCAGAAAGGTATATCAAAGATTTTAAATCAGTAGGTGCAGAAATACTATCGGTTCATTATGAAGCATGCACTCATTTGCATAGAACCATATACGCCATAAAAGAAGAAGGTATGAAAGCAGGTGTGGCCATAAACCCACATACGCCCGTTCATTTGTTAAAAGATATTATAAACGACCTAGATTTAGTTTGCATGATGAGTGTTAACCCTGGCTTTGGCGGTCAGAAATTTATTGAGCAAACGTATAGGAAATGTGCCGATTTAAAAGCAATGATTGAAGCAACAAATTCATCTTGTTTGATAGAAATAGATGGCGGTGTGAATGCAGAAACAGGACCTAAATTATTAGAGGCAGGTGCAGATGTATTGGTGGCTGGTAATTATGTTTTTGCCTCAAGCGATCCGGTGGCAACCATTTCTTCTCTTAAAAAACTGAACCCTTATACCAAGTAATTGCACCTTACGTTATCAATACGTTGAAAAAATTAAAACTTCTATTTTTTACCATCATTTGCAGCTTAGCCATACTCCCTAAATTAAGTTTGGCTCAGAAAAATGCTATCATATATGGTAAAATTTCAGATTCTACCGGCCAACGTATTGCAGATGTAAATATTCAAGTACGAAATTTAAATATTTTAGCCATTAGCAATGAAGATGGCTCCTACCAAATTCAAGTTCCGGCCGAAAAAGAATTAGAACTTGTTTTTACCTATGTGGGCAGAAACCCTTATTACATTACAGTTGAACCAATTGCTTCAGGCGACAAGAAAAATATTCCTGTACAATTATCATATGGAATTTCGCTAAAAACCTTTGTAATTGCAGAGGAAAGGGATAGAGAAAAAATATCTATGGTTTCAATTGATCCAAAAAAAATTGAAGCATTGCCTAATGTTAGTGGGAGCTTTGAATCTATCTTAAAAACATTGCCGGGTGTAACATCTAATTCAGAATTAAGTTCACAATACAATGTGAGAGGAGGCAATTACGATGAAAACCTCATCTATGTAAACGATATTGAAATATACCGCCCCTTTCTGCCACGCAGCGGACAACAAGAAGGACTTAGCTTTATTCATACAGAATTGGTTCAAAATGTAAAGTTCTCTGCCGGAGGATTTGAAGCAAGATATGGAGACAAATTGAGTAGTGTTTTAGATATTAAATATAAAGACCCAACTAAATTTGCTTCTTCTGTAAATGCTGGTTTATTAGGTGTTCAATCTCATGTAGAGGGTGCCAGTAATAACCTTCGTTTCACTTACTTATTGGGTGCCAGATATTGGAGCAATAAATATGTATTAGGCACCTTAGATGTGCAAGGAGATTATCAACCTTCTTTTTACGATGTTCAAACCTTATTAAACTTTCACATTAAAGAAAACTTAACATTGAGCGTTTTGGGTAGTTATGCTCAGAATAGATACAATTTTATCCCACAAAATCGTGAAACTACTTTTGGAACTGTAAATAGAGCCTACAGGCTTAATATCTATTTTGATGGAGCAGATTTAATGGAATATCAGACAGGCACCTTAGCTGCAACATTAAATTTTAAACCCAGTGCTTTTAGTCAGTTAAAATTAATTGCTTCCACCTTTTACTCCAATGAAAACGAAATATTTACTGTAGAAGGAGCTTACAGATTAAGCGATATTGAAACAGATTTAGGTTCAGACAATTTTGCACAAGCCCGCAACCTAAGAGGAATTGGATATTTTATCAATAATGCAAGAAATGCTGTTATTGCTAGGGTTAGTAATATTGGCCATAGAGGCTACCAAAGCATTGGCAAAAACAACTTACAGTGGGGTGCATTTTTTCAAACCGAACAAATACAAGATAAATTGCACGAATGGCAATATGATGATTCATCCGGTTTTTCTCGTCCGCAATTAGATAGTAATGGGAATTTTGTTTTAAATAGTTTTTTGAGTACGCGTTTAAATCTATCTAGTTATCGCTTGCATGGATATATTCAAAACTCTCAAACCATCAATAAAACCTACAATGCCATTTTAACCTATGGGATACGATCAAATTACTGGAGTTACAACCAACAATTGGTTTTTAGCCCGAGAATACAATTTGGTTTTGAACCAAATAGAAAACACAATAGACTGGTTAAAGATAAAGTGATAACAGGCAAAATAAGAAGAGACTGGATGGTGAAAGCAGCCTATGGATGGTATTATCAACCGCCTTTCTACAGAGAATTAAGAGATTTTGATGGTGTTCTAAACCCTAACATCAGAGCCCAAAGAGCCATTCATTATGTGTTAGGAGGCGACATGAATTTTGTGGCTTGGAATAGACCTTTTAAGTTTATGACAGAAGTTTACTATAAACAACTCGATCATTTAATTCCATACGAAATAGATAATGTAAGAATTAGGTATTTTGCAAATAACAATAGTAGTGGATATGCCAGTGGTATAGATTTTAGGGTGAATGGAGAATTTGTAAAAGGAGCAGAGAGTTGGGCTTCTGTGAGTTTTATGAAAACCCAAGAAAAAATTACAGGTATTAAGGATGTGTTTGGTAATGAAATTAAACCCAGCTATATAGCCAGACCAACGGATCAGCGTTTTACATTTGCTATTTATTTCCAAGACTATTTAAGAAATAATCCCAAAATTAGAATGAACCTAAATTTGGTTTACGGAAGTGGCTTACCTTTTGGTGTACCAGACAGAAACAGGTACAATGATATAAACAGAATGCCAAGTTACAGAAGAGTAGATATTGGCTTAAACCGCGTTTTAATTTCAGAAGACACCAAAACAAGAGATAACTTTTGGAGAAGGAGTTTTAAATCTGCTTGGATTGGCGTAGAGGTTTTTAACCTATTAGGCATCAATAACACCATTAGTTATATTTGGATTGAGGATGTAAGTGCAAACAGGTATGCAGTGCCAAATTATTTAACAAATAGAAGAATTAATTTAAGATTGCTATTAAAGTTCTAGTTAAATAAACATGCAAAAAAAACAATCCGTCCTTATTAATTGGACCTTATTAACTAAGATATTTTCATTGGCCCTGCCCTATCGCGTAAAATTTTTTACTGCAGTATTCCTAACCATAAGCATAGCCATTCTAGGACCATTAAGACCTTTTTTAATCCAACACACACTAGATACTTATGTAACAGCAGGTGATGCCATTGGATTGTTAAACTTTAGCTTGATCCTATTTTTTTTATTACTACTTCAATCGGCCATACAATGGTGGAGTACCTTATTAGCAAACTTCTTAGGTCAACAAATAATCTTTGATTTGCGAAATAAAGTTTACAAGCACTTACTTTCACTAAAACTAAAATATTACGATCAAACACCCGTTGGCACTTTAGTGACAAGAAGTATCAGCGATATAGAAACCATCAGTGAAGTATTTAGCGAGGGAATGATAAACATTGCAGGTGATATCATTCAAATTATTGTACTTCTAATTCTCATGTTTGGCACTCATGTAAAACTTTCTTTGGTTTGTTTATCTGTGCTACCTTTATTGTTTTACAGTGGCTATTTGTTCAAAGAAAAAATAAAAACCAGCTTTGAAGAAGTAAGAAACCAAGTTGCTAACCTAAACACTTTTGTACAAGAACATTTGAGTGGCATGCAGTTGGTTCAGTTGTTTAATAGGGAAAATGAAGAATTAGATAAATTTAAAAAAATTAATGCAGAACACAGAAATGCCAATATTCAAAGTGTTTTTTATTATTCTGTTTTTTTTCCTGTAGTAGAAGTGCTATCAGCTATTTCGATAGGCCTCCTGGTATGGTATGGTTCAAAAGGAGTATTGGCAGAAGAAATTTCTTTAGGTGTATTAGTCGCATTTATCTTATATATCAATTTATTTTTCAGACCCATCAGACAGTTGGCAGATAGATTTAACAACCTTCAAATGGGTATGATTGCGAGCGAAAGAATATTCCAATTATTAGAAGATAATGCTCCACAAGAAACAGAAGGGAATAAAGAGTTAATTCAAACCAAAGGGCAGATAGCCTTTCATCAAGTTTCATTTGAATACCTACCTAATCAACCTGTTTTAAAAAATATCAGCTTTTCGGTTCAGCCCGGAAAAACAATTGCCCTAGTTGGGCAAACTGGAGCTGGAAAATCTTCAATCATACATTTACTTAGTAAATTTTATGATATTCAATCAGGAGAAATTTTAATAGACAACACCAATATCAATCAATATACTTTAAATAGCTTAAGAAGTAAAATCAGTGTGGTCATGCAAGATGTTTTTTTGTTTAATGGCAGTATTTTAGAAAACATTCAATTATTTAATAAAAACCTGAGTGAAGAAAAGATTATTGCAACAGCAAAATTATTGGGCGCACATGATTTTATTATGCGCATGCCTCTTGGCTACCAACAAATTATTACAGAAAGAGGATCTAATCTGTCTGTAGGCCAAAGACAATTAATTTCATTTACTAGAGCCATGGTTACAGATCCAGCCATTTTAGTGTTAGATGAAGCCACTTCTAGCATAGACCATGAAACGGAGGAGATCATTCAGCTAGCCATTGAAAAAATGCGCTCGGGCAGAAGCAGTATTGTCATTGCTCATCGTTTGAGCACAATAATGAATGCGGATGAGATTTTGGTACTAGAGAAAGGCGAAATTGTAGAGCGAGGTAATCACCAAAATCTTATGCAAACCAGTGGTTTTTATAAGAATTTATATGAAAAGCAATTTGCTAGCTAGCCGTTACTTTAGGTTACTCTTCAATTAAAATTTTGAAATTTGTAAGTAAGCCAGGCAAGCCATTAATAGTAAATTTAGCACCCTTCAATTTATTTAGATTTGGTTCAATTTTAAAATGATAAGCCTTTCTAAAATCGGCTTTCTCAAGGTTGCTTTGTTCAAAAATTGCTCCGAATAAATTGCAATCAAAAAATTCGCTTTCACTCAAATCGGTTTCAGAGAAATCAACTTCTTCAAGGCTCACCTGTTTAAATACAGTTTTCTTCATCTTAACCTGATAAAATGAAGTATGATTTAAGACACAATTTTCAAAAGTCACAGAAAATCCTATCGAATTAATATTTGAAAAAGACAAACCCATTAATTTACAATCAATAAATTTAACACCCCTAAAAGCAGTTTTATTTAGCTTAGCCAAACTTAAATTACAGCCTATAAAGCTGCAATCAGTAAACACAAAGGAAGACAAATTGAAAGAAGAAAAATCACAATGCTTAAATTCGCAATGATCATATTCTGCTTCTCTTAAAGTTTGTTCTTGATTGTTTAAATTTTCAAAAATTTGATCTGCAAAATAGTTGTCCATAGCCATAATTTAGGGCAATTTAACCAAGCTATTGGGAGATTCAAAATTTCTATCAAATAGTTTAAAGCATGGGGCTTAAAATGAATGAAAAACTAGAAAATTAGTATATTCGCAGCATAATTATATACCAAACATGAACCTAACCGGAAAAACTGTACTTGTAACAGGCGCCTCACGTGGCATTGGAAAAGGAATCGCTTTAAGCTTGGCTCAGGCCGGAGCTAATATCGCTTTTACATTTGTAAGTTCTGTAGAAAAAGCGAAAATATTTGAAGAAGAACTAAATGCTATTGGGGTAAAAGCCAAAGGATACCAGAGTAATGCTGCTGCTTTTGAAGAAGCAGAAAAACTAGTAGACCAAATTTTAATTGATTTTGGCGCCTTGGATGTACTTGTAAATAATGCAGGAATTACCAAAGATTCCCTACTTATGCGCATGAGCGAACAACAATGGGATGATGTGTTAGATACTAATTTAAAATCGGCTTTTGCCATGACAAAAGCAGCCATGAAGCCGATGATGAAAGCGAAAGCAGGTTCCATTATAAACATAACCTCTATTGTTGGTATTACAGGAAATGCCGGACAAGCAAACTACGCAGCATCAAAAGCTGGTATGATTGGTTTAACCAAATCTGTGGCCAAAGAATTAGGATCTAGAAACATTAGATGTAATGCCATTGCTCCTGGTTTTATTGAAACAGAAATGACAGAAAGCTTGAGCGAAGAAGTGCGCGCAGAATGGGTAAAGGGAATTCCTTTAAAACGTGGTGGAAAACCAGAAGATGTGGCAAATTGTGTATTATTTTTAGCCAGTGATGCTTCTGCATATATTAGCGGACAAACCATTAATGTTTGCGGCGGTATGGTTATGTAGGTGCAAGCAAAACATGCAATTTCAAACAGATTATTCTATATTTCTTCTTTTATTAAGTGCAATATTATCCTGCTGTATAAGCTATTGGGTTTACCGTAAGAACCCCCTTAAACTGCAAAAAAAATGGATGGTATTTGCACTGATGGGAATAAGAGCTTTAAGTATTTTTATCATCTGTTTTTTGTTACTAGAACCCATCATTAAATGGCTTCATACTGAAAAAGAAAAACCCATATTAGTTATAGCAGTTGATAATAGCGAATCAATGCTATCTGGGAATGATGCTAATTATCTAAAAACAGAATTTAATCAGGCATTAGCCCAGTTTAAAAGTGAGCTATCAGAACAATTTACTATCGTAAACTATACGCTTGGAAGCGAAGTGAAAATTTCGGATAGCATCACCTTTACAGAAAAACTAAGTAACCTTTCTGGAGGTATAGAAGAAATTGAAAATAATCACTTTCAATTAAATCATGCTGCCACTGTTTTAATAAGTGACGGAATGTATAATACTGGCAGCAATCCTGCTTATGCAGTTGGCAAAACCTCTGCTCCTATTCATACCATAGGCATTGGAGACACCACCCAAAAGAAGGATGCACTCATCAAGAAAGTTTATGCACCAAGTGAGGTATTTGCTGAAAATGATTTTGAAATAAGATTAGACCTTCAGGCTTACTATTGCAATCAAGAAGTGCTTAAGATTGAAGTAAAAGAAAATCAAAAGCTGCTATACTCAGGCACGCAAAAGGTGCAAGGATTAAAATATTTTAACCAACATCAATTCTCTCTAAAAAAGGCATCAGAAGGAATTCATACTTATGAAATAAGCATTGTTCCAATGAATGCGGAATCTAACTATATCAATAACAAAGCAAGTATTCAAATAAATAGTCTGCGAAATAAACAACACGTAGTCTTAGTATACCAAAGCATTCATCCAGATATTGGAGCCATTGAACGAACCCTTAAAAAACAAGTAAATTATAGCTTTGAGTCTATACAGATCAATCAAGTTAAATTAGAAAAGCTGCCTGAAGCAGCCATTTTTATATTACATCAAATTCCAGGAAATAGAGGCGAAGGTATACCATTAATACAGCGGCTAACAGATAAAAACATTCCAGTGTTTTTCATAGTAGGAAAGCAAACCAGTATCCCTTATTTTAATCAAATTAGCCGATGTAAAATAAATGGATCTGCGCAGAATCAAAATGAATCGCAGGCATGGATAAACAATGAGTTTAGCCTTTTTCAACTAGACGAAACAAGCCTTACAGCCATTCAAAAATTTAATCCATTATTTACACCATTTGGTAATTATCAAATAGGTTCAGAAACTCAAGTTTTATTCAATCAACAAATTGGATATGTAAAAACAAATGCTCCCTTATTAGCCTTTAGTTCATTGGATGGAACCAATCAATCCTACCTGTTAGGCGAGGGAATATGGCGCTGGTTTTTACAAGATTTTTTAATTCATGGAAACCAACAAATTTGCGAAAATTTGTTAAGTAAAATCATTCAATGGACAGCAGGGAAAAATGATAGAAGCAAATTTAGACTTAATCCTATCAAAAAATTATATGATGAAAATGAACAGGTAATATTTGAAGCTAGCCTATTTAATGACTTATATGAAAAAATAAATACAGCAGATATTTCACTTCAATTGCGCAATGAAAAAGGAAAAGAATTTACTTACCAATTTAGCAAAACAGCCTCCGATTATCAATTACAACTTGGCAATCTGGCACCCGGAAAATATTCCTATGTAGGGCGAGTGTCTAATGGAAATTTTACTGACAAAAAGGGCGAAATAATTATTAAAAACATTCAATTAGAATCGCTGCAAACCAAAGCAAATCATGAAACATTAAGAGCAATCTCTCAAGAAAGTGGAGGCAACTTTTATTACGTAAATGAATGGAATAAACTCAAAGAAGATTTGAAAAACAACCCCACTATTAAAACAGTCATTCACGAACATGAACAACTAAAAACTGTGTTAGAATATAAAATCATATTCCTTCTATTAATAGTATTATTAGGAATTGAATGGTTTGTTAGAAAATGGCAAGGAAGTATTTAAGCCTTACCCTTAATAAAATCAAAAATAATTTGCTCTAAGTCTTTCACCCTGGTTTGCCATGAATTTTGGCGTGCATGTTCCATTCGCTTAGCCAACATGATTTGCGGATTTTCATCAAGGGCTATTTGTACTTTTTCTAGAAAATCTTCTGTACTATTTGCCAAATAAATCAGATCCGAAAAACTTGCAATATCATCGCTAAAATTTGTAGAAACAGTAGGAATACCTGCAGCTAAATATTCATTTATCTTTAATGGATATATCCCCTTAGTTAGTTCATTGCAAGCATATGGAATAATAGCAACTGTGGAGTGCTTTAAGTAAGCAGGTAATGTTTCAATGGTTCGAGATCCAATAAAATGGAGATTTTTTATCGTATTTAAACCATGTTTCTCAATATCTTCTTCCACATAGGTACCCACAAAAACAATCTTGCAATGAGAAAAATGATTGGCTAATTTCTTTACTAAAAGATGGTCTAATCTCAAATCACTGTAATGCCCTGTGTAAATGATTACGGGCTCAGCAAATGGCAATAGCTCTATAGGCTTTTCAAAATGTCTATTGATGGCATTTGCAAACGTATCATAATCTGCCGCGTTTGCCAATAAATGAACCTTTTTACCACTCGCCTCAGTATGTCTTTGACACAGTTTACTGGAGGTGCCGATGGCAATATCACAATGTTTCATGGCATAATCTTCAGCAGCAATGCCATGGCGCGAAATATATGACTCTTGACTAATTTCGTCTAAAGATTGATAAATATTTGCCAAGGGCTGACATTCAAAATCTTTTGGTATATGTGGTAATAAAACTGGGTTAAATGAATTAAAATAGACATAATTTTTAACCTCAAAATCTTTGATTACCTTTTTCATTACCCGCTTCAATAGGTAGTTATTATACCTATTTAGAAAATGATACAATTTCCCTTCCGGTAAAAAATTTAATGGCAATGAAATCATTGGTGTTACTTGAATCACCTCTACATTACCTAATTGAATTTTCTTATATGGGTTCAAGCCAAACAAAAGTGCCTTTTTTCTGTGTTGAAACGGAGGAAAACTCCAATCACTTTTAACATCTTTAATACTAAACGGCCTATCAAAATAAAAAACACGCCTAGTTTTGGCCCATTCTTTTGTCCAGGCAACAGAAACAGAGGATAAGGTATAATCTGATCGGGTTAATCCGAACATAAATATATCAAAGGTTTCTGTTTGACTCATTGCTTAGCTCGTTCAATTTTATTTTTTTGAACTTAATTTATTGGGTTAAAAATAGAATCTTTCATATTATTAGGCAAGAAGAAAAATAAACAAGCATAAAAAATAATTTATTTCTGTGTAATCATTCCCTTATTAAAACATTGCCTGCATCTGGCCTCGTAACTTTCAATTTCACCCAGCATAATCAGAGAATCATTATTTGTTTTTCTAAAAGAAAAATTTGCTATATCCCCGCAAACCATGCATATGGCATGAACCTTTGTCACATATTCAGCAACTGCCATTAGTTTAGGCATACAGGCGAATGGTTTACCCAAATAATCCATATCTAATCCGGCTATAATAACTCTTTTTCCTTGTTCTGCTAATTTTTCAGACACATATACAATTTCATCATCAAAAAACTGAGCCTCATCAATTGCCACAACAGTTGCATCGTTCGCCATTAATAAAATATTGAGTGAACTAGCAACAGGTGTAGCCTGCAAAGAGTTATCATTATGCGAAACAACCAGTGTTTCATCATACCTAACATCTACCTCTGGCTTAAATAATTCAACTTTTTGATTAGCTATTTTTGCACGAGTAACCCTTCTAATGAGCTCTTCCGTTTTACCAGAAAACATGGAACCACAAATAACCTCTACCCACCCTTTTTTATGTTGATGTGTGTATCTTGGCTCTATAAACATTTGGTCTGTCATGTAGTGTTTGATATTCTATGCTAAATAGGTTACTAATATCTGAAAATGTTGATTAATCTTACCAAAGAAAGTTAAAATTTGTGAAAATAATTCCAACTACATGAATTCCCTTCAATTAATTAACAAAATTAAATCAAAATCAGATGATCTACAAAAGAACATCAATGAACTCCTTTTTGCCAACCAATCTCTCCATAGAATACAAAAAGACCTACTCAACAAACAATGCCTAGACCTATATGAGTTATTGTTAAAGTTAAAAATTGACGAAGAAAACATAGAAGATAAATTCCATATTACAGCAGTAAAGGAAGAAGCTATAATAAAAACAGAACCTCAAGAAATAATACAACATTCTGTTCCTATCGCGATGGAGGAGGTGATAGCTCCAATAGTGAATGAGATTGAAACAGCCAACAATCTATTGGTTCAAACAGATAACTTCCAAGAAGTAATAAACTGGTCAGACAACCAAGAGGAAAGCATAGATTCTATTGCAGAAAAAGTAGCCAATATTGAGCCAATTAAACCAATTGAAGCTAGCCTTGATGAGAAAGCTTTTGTTATTCCAGAAGTAAATATTAGTAAAGCTACGGAAAATAAGCGCATCCAATACACTGTAATGCCAGAGGCCCCAAAACCAAACCCCTTGAATACAAACTTCACGGAAAAGGCTCCAAGCTATAACGACAAAATGAGTATTAATAACCCTCCTATTTTGGTTCCCTTGGCAGATAAAACCATTGAGGCACCCATAGATAATATAAAGGGGGCAATTAACTTAAATAAAAAAATAGCCTTTGTTAAAATGTTGTTTAATGAAAATGTGGTTGAATATGCAAAAGCCATTGAACGTTTAAATAATGCAACAGATAGAATAGATGCCTTGCGCATTCACAATGAACTCAAAGACTTGCATGCTTGGGAAAATCAACATGAATTGGTTCAAGAATTAGAACAATTAATTAAAAGAAGATTTGCATAAAAAAATTGCATAAAAAAAGCCATCCGAAAATCGGATGGCTTTTTTTATGCATGATGCTTTTAAACTATTTACGAATTAACGTTACCGTTCCTCTCACAACAGATTCTGTTGTTTGACCGCGCATCCTATACTTCAATATGAAATAATAAGTTCCTTCAGGACTATCTTCTCCGGTATTATTAACTTTACCATTCCAACCATTCTTGGCATCTGTTGTTTCAAACACTTTTCCTCCCCAACGATTCCAAATAGTTAGTTCAAATAATTCTTCACCAGAAACCTTTATTTTATAGGTATCATTTTTACCGTCTCCATCTGGTGTAAATACGTTTGGTATTTCTATCTCAGTAGTAAAGTTATTTGTAACTATTTTACAGGCAGAATCATAACAATTCTCCAAACCTTCTGTCATAGCCCAAACACATACTAAGAAAGAACCAGTATCATTTTTAAGATCTAACAAACCATAGTTAAATCTTGGATCATCATTACTTGGCACCAAAACTTCAGTATACACAGAGCCATCAGCTTTAAATATTCTCCATATATAACTAGAAGATAAGCTGCTATCACTCTTGTTCCATATTTGATATTTAGGTAAACCTAAACTATCAATTTGTAAATCAGCTTTTGCCTTCACTGCTTCTACCAATACGGTATCGTAGGCCTCACAAGCAGGTGTATTAGGAATAAAGCGAGTACTATGCATTACTAAATTATAGGTTCCAGGTTGGTAGAACACATATTTAAATGATGAATCTTGGGCAAAATTGGTTTTGAATGCAGTATCAGAAATATTTGTGAAATCTTCATTGTATGCATACATTCTAAACTTGGTAATGGTATCTCCATCCGATAAGTTTTTCACATTAAATATTTCTCCCACACACACCACATCTTTATCAGTTGCCACCTCTACATGATATGGATTTTTTACATAGATTTTAATTGGCTTCTCTAATCCATCTACGGTATCTGGTAAGAATATCGCCGGACAAGTAGCTAATACAGGTGGATTCTTATCATAACCAACCGCAGTGATGTAATAAACTCCCTCTTTATCGTAAGTAATAGTAATCGTATCAGGATTATTTACAGAAACAGTATTATATCCACCATCAGACCTGCCAGAGCGAACCAAGGTAGAACCTGTAGCTGCAACGCCACCCGAATCATTTGGATAACTAACTACCTTAATGGTGTAAGGCACACAACCCAAAGTATCAGACAACAACTTAATACGCGGACGCGGACCAGAAATAAAGATATCTTGTCTAGTAGTATCAAAACAACCCTGGTTGGTCTCTACTACCATCATTACTTTATACCAACCATTTTTTCTATACGGATAGTAAGGATCTTCTAAGGTTGATCTAAAATCATTTGGACCATATCCATAGTCTCCAAACCACCACCTGCGCTCTTTAATTTGATCACAAGAGGTACCTGTATAAATATAGCAATCATCTAACACATAAGAAGAATCAAAGAATACGGTAGGATCACTACAAGCAAAAACCTTCTTACTATTAAAATGAGCTACTGGTTCTACTACATCTTGGTACATGAAACACGTATCAAAATAACCAACCGTATCTCTGCTAATCATTGAAATTTTAAATCTACCAGGTTTGTCAAATTTGTGCGTAGGATTCTTTCCGGTAGCATCTACAATTCCATCCGATTCAAAATCCCAATAAATTCGTTCAAAGAAATTGGTATCTACTTTAAAGCAGAAATTAAAATTACCTTGAGCTTGGAAGACCCAACCATTAGGGCAACTAGTTCCTAATGTAGAGTAATATTTAGTAGGATTTACCGCAGTCTTAATCGTATCAATTGGATACCCTTTCATACCCCAACCATGCATGTCTAAAAATCTTAACAAAGGCTCCTCACCAACATCTAATGGCCTAGATGGGTTATATCTGCCAGCAGATTTTGGATACCAATACCTAATTGAATCAACAAATGAAACCGTTTGGCCTACACACAGGATTCCATCAGAAAATTCTTTTCCTTCCTTCATGTAGAAAGTGTCCATAACACCAATAACAATTTGGCGTAAGGCATTATTAGAACACTCTGTAACAGTTACTACATTATGTTGCACATCTGTAATTTCATTTTTCTTCATCGGAGATCCAGGACCGGCTGGCATTTCATAGGAAGACATTTTATATTGATGATTGATTGGATGCAAGAAAAAGGCTGTATCAATTAAAATATTAACCAACTTTATCTCAGATGGAGGGAATTGACGGGCCAAATCCCAACATTGCCAAATGGTATCATAACGAACTGCCTTATAAACGCGCTGACCTACTTGATATGGCACAGAAGAACTTAGAATAGTCCATGGGAAAGTTCCTGTTTCAAATTCATAACGAACACGCGCCAATGGATAAGTATTTTTATCGAAGAAAGCTTTCACTCCCGGGTTATTTACAGGATCTAATTCTACCAAGGTATCTTGCTGATTCGTATAGAATGAGTCTATAGTTACAATTCCATCTCCCCAAGACCAAACATCTGCTAAAATATAGTCTTGCTGTTTGGTGGTAGCATCAAATTGGATAATATCTCCTTTTCCAAATAACCTACTCCAAGGCTGGCGGAATCCTCCATTTGGAGCAAAAATAAATGGTGGTGGAGCAGTAGGATTAATACCAATAAAAGCAGCAGCTGTATCCCAAGTAAAATCTTGGCTTGGCAACCTGCTCGGATTACCATAAGCAGAATAACCGCCTACTTTACGGTAAGTAAAGCTAGCATCTAAGGTTATAAACTGGAAGAAATTATGATACCAAACCGTATCAGATAAACATGCTGGTAAAGTACATGGCGGGTTGGCATTAGGATTTAAACAACCCGAACCCAAAATAATTCCCACTGTAACAAAACCTTTTTTATCTTTTGGCATATTGGTGTAAGGGGATGGACCAGCCGGGATATAATGCGTCCAGTTTACGGGACCATTGGCACTAGTCCAAGGACCACCCGGGATACCAGGGAAGTTTACCATGTTAAAGAATCCAGGGAAGGTGTTACCTCCTGGAGTGATGGTATTACCGGTCATTGGTGATGCACCAGCAAAATCAACGAAACCATCTAAATGACAAGGTGTACCGTCATTTCTATCTAAGGTAGAATCGTAATTAATTAACAAATAACTGCGTTGTCCGCAATCTGGGAATGTTCCAGGGTTTTGGGCACTGTTATCAAATACAAATCTAGGATCACCACCACTTTGACCACTCTTTAATCCTGGGCATTCTTTACCATCTTTACCTAAACCATAGGCATCAATTCCTACCAATGGAAGTTGAACAGTAGCTTCAGAACCGCAATCAAAGGCATCAACATGCTTTTCATCTACCTTAAACATGATGTGCTTAACCCCATCATCTAATATTTTGTATGGTTTAAAGTTGTAATATAATATGTCTTCAATGGCAGAGATTTTAAAGGTTGCGTTATTATTACCAGCAGCAATGGTTAACAAATCATTTACTTGGTAACCTGCACCTGGAGACTGAACAACCACAGTGGTTACTACACCTCCTGCTCCTGTTCTAATACCCACTAAAATTCCAGTTCCACTTCCACCTGTTGCAGGAACAAAATTATCATCCGCATAACCGGTACCACCTACTAAATTTGAGGTACCAGCCACTCCTTTTACAATAGAAGGAGGAGTAGTAGTTGCACTAAAAGTATCACTTCTGTGAATAACATCAGACTTTCCTGTTCTGGCTGTTCTCTGCTGGATAACAATTTTACCATTCACCATATCAATTCTTTCAAGTGTTTTGATTGGATCAGCAGATTGATTATTAAAACTATCTATTTCTAATAATCGAACTGTATAACATTGGGCTACTCCCCTGTCAAAGAAATATTCGTATAATGTTTTTGATGATTGCGGCAACCTCCAGTTACCCCTGTATGAACTACGAGAGGTACCATCAGGTAAAACATCATTTAATGGCGGCGTTAAAACCCCATTGGTATCCACCGAGGTTCCTGCCGGAATAGTATATTGCCAATATCCTTTGGCATTAGCGAATGGATCAGGAATGGCACCACGTAAAGTAATTCTTCTATTAGGTTGAATATCGGCAGGCCACATGTCTAATGTATCTGTTCTGGCTGGGGTTGTTCCTTGAGAAAAAGTTGGTTTGCCCCATAAACCTGAATCTAAAGGATGAACCAATTTTCTATTACCTACAGCCAAGGCAGGATTTTTCGTCCAACCATTAGCAGATGAGTCAAAAGGTGGAAAATCTTTTCCATGGTAAAACCATCTGTAAATGGTAGACCATTTTTCATATTTATGAATAGGTAAAGTATCGTGAGAAAAATTACACATCATGGCTCCTGGGTAAACAATTCCATCATGAATAAATCTTCCCAAGGTACGGTTCTGCATATCTGCAGCACTTACATAAGGCTCTCTTCCTTGGTTAGGAGTACTCGGATTAGGAACCGAAAATGAAGTACATCTTGGTGCATAATCATCTGCAAAATCCCAACGAATGTATAGGTTATTTGATTGGTAGGCATTGGTTGCGTTGGTAAATTCTACCGGCAAATCTGGCCCGCACTGTAACTTTAAGAAAGGTTTAATTACAATAGGCACATTAGGATCTTCTACCTGAACCAATGGTCCCATTACGTTGATACCGTATCCCTGCAATTGATTCTCTCTTTTAATATATCCAGCATCAGCAGTATTATCGGTAAACCACTTCCAATAACTAACGATACTATCACGTGGCTGTCCGTTTGAACCTAGAATCCATCTATATTTAGAGATATCATCATTGGCAGCAAAGAAATACCCGTTAATTGTATTTAATTGAGGATTTACTCTTGGTGGTGGCACATATTGCGTATCATTTAATTGAACGGTATCTATTCGAGACCAAAAGTTAATCGTTTTAACTGGCTGACCCGGACAAAGCACGAACAATTGAGGAAAATAATGTCCAAAACCTTGGTATCTGTAACAAGGTGTTACTTCATTTAATTTCACGTCTGAACCGGGTGGGTTAGCATTAGGATCTCTAAAATGCCAAATTAATTGGATTTGAGAATTGATCCCTTGCAATGGATACATGTTATATAAACATACACCCGCACTATTTAAATTTGCCAAACACACACTATCTGCGATGGTATCATTTGAATTGCTTCTTCTACTTCTGATATCATACCTTAAAACAATGTTCTCTGGCAATTGATTTCCAGAATTAGAAAAATCAAAAGTATCTGCACAATTAAATTGCTTATGTCTTACAATGAGACGCGGATTAAATACACCATTTTTGGTGTATTTGTAAGTAAAATTAGACCATCTTGGAAGGTCTGCAGACACAATTGGCGTTTGAGACTGATACACACTATCATCTCCATACTCCCATCTAAACCATAATAAATTGGAAGTTGAAACTGGGGTATTATTAACGAAAATATAAGGTGTGGTATCGCAACGTGGATTACCAGAAACATTAAAACGTGGATTAATGTTTGGCGCCACAAAAATAGTTTTAAAATTCTTTGTTTCACAACCACCAATATCTGTGGTAGTCATGGTAACATTAAATCTACGATTACCTTGTCCAAACGCATGGCAAACAGTTTGACCTGGCGCAACCATGTCACTATCTCCATCTCCGTAAGATAATAATAAAGTTCTCAGTGGCAAGCTAGGAAATGCTGCTTGAGCAGTAAGGTCTTTAAAACAATACTGATTGTATTTGAAACATTGCGAATCCAAACTCATTAATTGGAAATTTGCAACAGGTTTGTTATAAACCGTATCCCAGAATGAAGCTTCTATTGGAGCACGATTTTTAAAGATTGCTACAACCTTTACCAAGTAAACCCCAGCAGCTGGATATTGGTAAATACGTGAATTTGCTACCGGTGTACCAGTTGTGTTCAAGTTCACATCTCCATTACCCCAATCAAAACGGAAAGAGTCTACGTCGTTCGGACTAATTCCATTCACATAAGCCGTAACTTGCGTTGGGTTGCCCAAACATACTACCTTCGGCAATACATCGAGCGATAGCGATTGAGCAATGGCTGCTGTGGCAAAAAGCCAACCCACAACCATCATCGATAATCTAGTAATTAAACGTTTCATCATATATTGTTATTCTATTTTTTATGCTATTATAATTTTGCTAACCTACACTTTTTTTTATTAAAATGCCATTTTCTACCTAATAAGTGTTACCATCCCTCTAATTATCTGTACTTTATTTTGATTAGTATACTGATATTCAAGTTGAAATGCATAGGTACCACCCTCACAAGCTTGCCCAGTTTTTAATAGAGTACCAGCCCATTGTGTGGCAAGTTCTTCCGACTCAAAAACCAATTTACCACCCCTATCAAAAATACGCAAATGATAATAGGTTGGTTCCTCCATAATGATTTCCCATTTATCATTTTTGCCATCTCCATCAGGGCTAAATACGTTTCCAAAATGTGGTTTATCAAAATGCGGAATACTTTCTGGTTCATCACTTTTTTCTTCTCCATCAAAATCTTCCGTGAGCGGAATCTTAGTTACAGGTGGAAGATGATTAGAAGGAGGTAATTGACCAGAATTCCCGATTTTATTTACTGGTGATTCTAGTATAGCCTCTGGCATTTCTATACTTGGTTCAGCATGCAATTGGCTTAATTCTTTGTTAACAGAACTTGTATTATTGTTCCGCTTATCACTCAATTTTACAAGGGCTGAAATAGGTTCTTTGATTGCTATTGGCGTATCTTGTGTTGGAGTTTCCCCCCTTGCCAATTCTGGAAGAGTAGTAGATGGTGAAGTTAAATTAGCTACATGTTCTTTCTGCGAATAATACAGAACAACAAGCGCACTCAACATCACAGTTACTGTCATAAAAATACCAGACTTGACCAACAAACTAGCTTGCTGAACCGACTGCCACATAGACTTTCCAGGCACCTCAACTAGGCTTGGAGTTGCCTGAATTTGCTGAGCTATATGAGTCCAAACATCTGGTGGTGTAGGATGAAAATTATCCATCCCACTTTTTAACATATGATCTAAATCTTCAATATTTTTCAAAATCTACTTTTTTACAATTTGCATTTTTTTCCAAGTCTGAATAAATACTACCCTAGCCCTAGAAAGTTGGCTCTTCGATGTTCCTTCACTGATACCTAATACCTCAGCAATTTCTGCGTGGGTATATCCCTCAATGGCATACATGTTAAGAATGGTTCTGAAACCAGGTGCCATTTGTTGCATAACCAACAAAATCTCCTGCTCTGTTAAATGACCAATTGCATTAGCCTCCGTAGAAACTTGCAAGGCCTCCATCACATCACTCTGAGCCTGATAAACCTTATTTACCCGATAATGCTCCAAAGCCGTATTAACAAAGACACGTTTTAACCACCCTTCCAAAGAACCTTTACCACTATACTGACTCAATTTAGCAAACACCTTAATGAATCCATCTTGCAAGATATCTTTAGCATCTTCTCTGGTATTGCTATATCTTAAACAAACTGCAAACATACTGCTGCTAAAAAAGGTATAAAAAGCATGTTGTGCTTTTAAATCCCCTTTTAAACAAGCTTGTACTATTTTTTCATCAATTTGCTTATTCACTTTTTCCTTCTTAATTAGCAGATGCAATCTTACTTAGATTGGTTGCAATGGTCTTCAATTTTTTCTTAAAATTTCTTAAAACAATCTGCACACCTACAAAAGTGAAAAATAAAACTTAATTTAGTGCACAAATGCAGGCATTTAGAAATGTAATTTTTTTTACTTGTTTCCTCTTTGTTTCCATAGAGGAAAACCTTGCCCAGCAAAAAGAACTACCTGCAACTGCTGATTTGTATGAATGGGTTGAGAATAAAGGTCAATGGCAGGAAGATATTTACTTCAGATGCCGGCAACATGCCCTTGATTTGCAAATCGGCAAAAACTTTATTCACTATTACTTTTTTGATGAAAAACAATTAAACAGGCTACATGAACATGGCCCTGTAAAAGCTAAGCCCCTTCCTCAAGACACAAGCCTATCTGTGTATGCGCTT
>CANHDN010000019.1 GCA_947459415.1 Bacteroidota bacterium | reverse complement strand
TGCGATATATGACAATGCAATAACAGAACCCCAATCGTTGATGGCATCCATTTTATAACATGTTTGCAATAATCTATGAAAACTCATTGAACTAATGTCGTATGTTTCATGGGTCCATTTGTAATCAAGGTCTGTGTAAGTTCTTCCCTTTCTAATGTTTAAACTCATGCCAACTGAGTGTAAAATAAAGTCTATTTTACCCCCTAATATTTCCATAGACTGGCTAATGAGATTTTCCATATCTTCATTTTTACTTACATCACAAGCAATAATTTTTGCATGATTACATGCTTCTGCCAATTTGTTTATTTCACCCATTCGCATGGCAATGGGTGCATTGGTTAATACAAATTCAGCCCCTTGTTCATTACATTTAAGTGCAACTTGCCATGCAATACTTTTATCGTTTAATGCACCAAAAATGATTCCTTTTTTTCCTTTTAATAAGTTATTCATATTAAATAAATGATGATGATAGTAATGCTGCAAGTTTAAGGTTTTTAAATGGAATGGTGAAAAGGTTTTTATTTACTTAATTTGCTCATATGAAAAAAGTGGTTTTTTGTAAATTTATTTATTTGTTTTTATCATTTTTTATTTTGTTTGTTTCTGATTTACAGGCAAAAGAAAATAGTTTGCAATCAGTTTACGATGTACTTCATTACCAAATTGAGCTTAAAGTTTTGCCAGAAAGTAAAGAAATTATTGGCTCAAACCAGTTTACCATACGAGCAATAAAAGGGTTTAAAACTATTTCATTTAATCTTTTTGCTCAGTTTGCAATTAGTTCTGTTTTGTATAATAAGCAACTGCTGCCATTAACGAGAGTAAATAATGAATGTATCATTGTTTTTCCCGAACCAATTAAAAAAGACGATACCATTTTATTTACGGTTCATTATAGCGGAAAACCAATCGTTGCTAAAAATGCACCTTGGGATGGTGGTTTTGTTTGGCAGTATGATGCACAGCATAAGCCTTGGGTTGGTTTGGCCTGCGAAGGAATTGGCGCCTCTTCTTGGTTACCATGCAAAGATCAATGGGAAGATGAGCCTGCGGGTATGCGAATGCTCTTAAAAGTACCAAAAGGCCTTGTAGGGGTTAGCAATGGCAGATTAAAAAGTAAAAAAACTTATACAGATGGATTTGACGGATTTGAGTGGGAGGTTGTAGCGCCCATTAATCACTATAATATTACTATAAATATTGCCAATTATCAGCATTGGGAAGATCATTTTGTGAGTGCCAATGGAAAATTATTAACGCTGAATTATTATGTTTTAGAAAAAAATCTACTACAAGCTAAAACGCATTTTCAGCAGGTAAAAAGGATGCTAAAGGCTTTTGAATTTTATTTTGGTCCATATCCCTTTTATGCAGATGGGTATAAATTAGTGGAAACGCCTTATTGGGGAATGGAACATCAGAGTTGTGTGGCATATGGTAATGATTATAAAAATAATAAATTTGGGTTCGATTTTATTATTGTTCATGAAAGTGGGCATGAATGGTTTGCCAATAGCATTACGGCAAAAGATAAAGCAGATATGTGGATTCATGAAGGATTTACCACTTACAGCGAGGCATTGTATGTAGAGCATCAATTTGGAAAATTACGTGCAGTGCAATACCTCCTCGAACAAAAAGGAAAAATAAAAAATGAACTACCTATCATTGGACCTAGGGGCATCAATTATAATAGGCCAGATAATGATAATTATTACAAAGGAACCTGGATCTTACATACTCTTAGAAATATTATAGACAATGATTCCCTTTGGTTTATTACGCTTAGGGAATTAAATGAAAATTTTTATCACCAAACCATAACAAGCAAACAAGTAGAGTCTTTTATTTCGGCTCGAACCAAAACCCAATTAAGTCCGTTTTTTGAGCAATACTTGCGGCACAAAGAAATTCCTACTATAGAGTATTATTTGGTAAAGAAGAACGGTTTAAATGAATTGCATTATAGAATAAAAAGTTCGGTGAGAAATTTGAAACTTCCAGTAAAAGTAACCCTATCAAAAGAAAAATTTGATTTTTTGGTATTTGAGAAGAAATGGAAAATAATTGATTTGCCCTATTCAGATATAAGCTTATTTAAAATAGATGAGGGTAATTCACTGGTAAATGTGGTGAATTATAAAAATTAGAATTTAACTTGATTTCCCTTTTGTGTTTCTTTTTCTATTTCTAAGGTGTCGGATTGGGTATTTTTCTCCTTGGCTAAATTTTTAATATCATCTAGTTGAGTGGGTATTTCTTGCTGAGCTTTCTTTTTCTTAGCCTCCAATCCTTGTATTCCAGATTCTCCGCTGTATATATTAAACATAAGCACCAAACCACCTACCACAAAAACTTGGCTCACTAAAAAAATTTTAGCCCAAGCTCTTCTTCGGTTAAAGAATCCGATGATATTAATACCTAACAGAAGAATAAAAATAAAAAGTAACATAATATATTTTTGTTTTAATGGGTAATCAAATTTGTTGCCAAATTAGCTTTGTTTATTAAATTATTGGTTTTCAGTATTTTATGAATTTTGTTTCTAGCTTCACTCTATTTTTTTGGTTCATTTTGGGTAATAAAAATGGAAATTGGAATCAGATTGCAATCAGTTTATCATTTCTAGGATCCTATTTATTTTTATGGTTGACTTTCTCCATTAATTGCTCCTTTGGCCTCACGATATACATCATCAAAAGGAGTGTTAATGCCTGGAAATAAATCTATTTGGTATTCTGTTTTTAACTCTAACAAAATAGCAATAGTAATTCCAATAATAAATACCCCATAAACAACCCCTACAGCTTGTGTAATGAGCTCTGTTTTTTCAGTGGCAACCAAATTATCTATATCTGTTTGGCTCCCTGCATGGGAAGATTCTCTGAAAATAGTTGGCAATTTATTAATGGATTTCAAAACGAAACGAATTTAAATAAAAATTAAATAGTTTTAATTGTTTTATGCATTCCCTTTAAAATTTGTGGCAAGTTTTTTGATTGAAATAAAAATATTAATATAGCAACATGAAAAAACTACTAATGATGGGGATAATCCTCGGCTTTGCTTTGTTTGCCAAAGCTCAAAAAGAAATTCAAACCATGCCTAATTTAGTGTTAAAGGACATGCAGGGGAAATCTAAAAACATGGCAGATTACTCAAAATCCGGAAAAATAACCATTATCAGTTTTTGGGCTACCTGGTGCTCTCCTTGTAAAAAAGAACTCAATAATATGCATGAGTTGTATGAGGATTGGAAAGCAAAATATGATCTTCAAATTGTAGCCGTGTGCACAGATAATACCAGAAATACGCAAAAGGTTAAACCTTATGTAGATGGTCAAGGTTGGGAGTTTGATATCATTATGGATGTAAATCAAGACTTACAAAGAGCCATGAATATTGTTCAAATACCTCATACTTTTCTATTAGACCAAAATGGTAAAATTGTATACCAACACAGCGGTTATGTAGAAGGAGATGAATTCTCTTTAGAAGAAAAAATAAAAGCGTTGATGCCTAAGAAATAAGCTAAAAACTAGCTATATCATTTTCATCATATTAGCTAGTTTTGCTTCACTGGCCTGACTTATTGGGGCAAGCGGTAAGCGCACTATATTTTGGCATAGGCCCATTTGGCTTAATACGTATTTGATTCCGCCTGGATTTCCTTCCATAAATATGCCTTTCATGATGGCATATAATTGGTAATGGATTTGACGGGCTTCTTCAAATTTACCATCCAAACCCAACCTAACCATGCTCGAAAATTGTTTGGGATAGGCTTGTGCAATAACTGAAATTACACCGCTCATCCCCATGGCCAAAAAGGGTAGGGTTAGGTTATCATCGCCAGAAATTACATCGAACTCAGCGGGTTTTTCGTTCATGATATCCATAAATTGTTCTGGATTGCCACTTGCTTCTTTAATAGCCGCAAATTTCTCACTTGCCTTAGCTAATCTCAGGGTGGTTTCTGCAGTCATATTAGAACCGGTTCTTCCAGGAACATTATATAAGATAATAGGCACTTCTGTGTACTCTTGTATAGCCATATAATGTAGGAAAATACCTTCTTGAGTTGGTTTATTATAGTATGGGCTTACAGATAAAATAGCATCATATCCCTCGAAATCAAATGATTTCATGGTTTCTATTATTTCAGCGGTATTGTTTCCACCCAATCCTGCAACCAGTGGGATTCTACCAGCTGTTTTGTTTTTGATGAATTGATAGACTTCCTTTTTCTCGTTTTTATTTAGGGTTACACTCTCACCGGTTGTGCCTAGGGCAACTAGATATTCTAATCCGCCCTTAATACAATGTTCTATGATGTTTTCTAAGGCATCATAATCGATACTTAAGTCTTTCTTAAAAGGGGTTACTAATGCTACGCCGGTGCCTCTCATACTAAAATAATTTTGAATCAAAGGTATGATTTCTTGGACATAAGATTAAATATGCTCCAAAATTTATTTCATGAATGAGTTAAAAAAGTGGTAAATCTTATAAATGAGATCTCCAAATTACTTGAGAAGCGTAATCTCCCCAATCTTTAAGGGCTTTACTTAACTCACTATAAAAATCTTTATAGTTTGTAATTTTAGATTTACTTTTAGGCAAACTAAAGGTATTCTCAGGAATGAGTTGTGAGCTAACTTTTGTAGCAAAATAGGTCGTATTTATTCTCGGTACTACTATTCCCAATATCATTCCGGGTAAACCGCTGAAAGATTCTGGCCCGCCACTTACTGGTATTTCATCCGTATAAAATGCCATAATATAGATGGAATCTAAGATGATTGTACTTGCTTTTCTGCATGAATGACCTGCAATGGTTCTAAATTCATTTTCGAGTTTCCATTGGTATTGTGGTAAGCTATCTTTTACGCGATAACTTTTTTCATAGATGGTTTTTTCTGCTTCATATAATCTGTCTTCGAAAGCTTGCAGAACGCTGTTAG
Source organism: Bacteroidota bacterium (assembly GCA_947459415.1). Classification (GTDB taxonomy): domain Bacteria; phylum Bacteroidota; class Bacteroidia; order UKL13-3; family UKL13-3; genus B1. Next base: position 22,729 of record CANHDN010000019.1, on the reverse strand, counting down.
CATTGGCCATTTTATTCCACATAAAAGAAGGGTGCTCATCTTCTACATGCATTTTATAAAGTGATTGCTTGGCATTAAATTGTAAAGAGAATAGATCTACTTTATATTTGGGAGTAGCCTTTTTACGGGCCTCTGTCCAACTATTTTCTTCTGTAAATCCTTTATGAATATTTTCTTTTCGCTCAAATATAATTTCACCACTTAAAATGAGCTGTTGTGCCTTCAATGGCATGTTTGAACCTATTAATATAAAAAGGTATGTCAGTAATTTTTGATTCATATTAATTCCTTCCGTTTTGAAAGTTATAAGATAGGTTAATCATAAAATACCTTCTAAGAACTATATGGGTATTTTCATTAATGTAATTGCTATTCGCATTCCTTCTAAATCCAATATTTTGGTTCAGTAAGTCTGAAACTCCAATTTTTGCTGCAAAGGCGTCATATTTGCCAAATTTTTTGCCAACATGAGCATTGATGATAAGCACATTATTGTTTGTATTAAATACAGCGGTTTGCTGCCTAATATTCCAATCTGCTTCTACATCAATACTGAATTTTTTGGGTAAGAAAAATTCAGATCCAATATCCACATTATAAGTAAAAAATTGGGTTACTACATCTGGTCTGAGGGAAGTAGTGGAGTAATCATAACTAATGGAAGGAGAGAAATAGATTGCATATTTTTCCTCTTCTTCAAAATCTAAACTAATATCGTATGTTAAACTTAAGTTGTTATTTATATTTGGTAAGCCATTGATAAAATTTGCATTTCTGCTGTAAAATGGATCTAAGCTCTGGTTAATGCCAAGGTTGATGGCATTTATTTTAAAATAGTAATATACATATCCACTCAGCGATTGGTTTCCATCTACATTCACTGTTTTATAGATCCTTCTACCTTGTTCGTCTACCTGGTCTGAATTTGCAAAATCGTTAAACGTGTAATTATATCGCAGATTAGCATATAAACTTTTACCCGATATGGGTTGATAATGATTATAGGTAAGGTTTACATCATTGCTAAAACGTTGTGCTAATTGAGGATTTCCTCTAAAAATAACTAAAGGATTACTTAAATCTTGTATAGGATTTATCTGTTGAAGTGTTGGCTGTCTGGTAGAGCCTGCATAGCTGAAATTAATACTTTTTGTAGATCCTAGTTTATAATTGATAGATGCCGTTGGGAATAAGTTAAGGAAGTTTTGGTATAAGGTTGTGTCTTGAATTTTATTGTTTTGGCTAAGCAAGGTATGGCTTACACGCGCTCCAAAAGAGGCGTTTACTTTTTTGGTTATGTAGCGTAAACTAAGGCCACCTTTGTTAATGCCAATGTTATAATCTAAGTGGTTACTTAAGGTATCAACCCGGTTTAGTATTTGTCCGCTCGGACTTTTATTAAATGTATTTATAAATGATTTGTTAAGGGTAATATGGTAATCATAATCGCTAATAACAGACCAAGTTTTACTCAGTGGTTCTGTATAAGTAACACGAACACCCATATTATTTCCATCTTCATTGCTGGTTTTTATTTGATCTAATTTTTGTTCACTATTAATGCTCGAATCTCCATTGTAGAACTTTGTTTCTGAAATGAGATTGCCTTCACTATTGTTTTTAGTAATTTTTTGATCAACATTGATTGAAAATGACCTTCCCAGTTTGTTAAATTTTTTATTGTAAAAAATAGAATAACTTGCATTTAATGTCTCACCAATATTGGTATTGATGCGCTTATTTTCGTTTACTTTTTGGGATAAACTATTTAGATTTTGGGAACTAAACTCATTGTTATTGCTAAAAATACTCTGATTTAAACTGGCTTTAACCGTTAAACTACTCAATGAATCAATGTTCCATACTGCTTTACCACTAGATTGGTTCGTAATTCTGTTTGTTTTTATCGAATTATCCTGTCGGTTAAAATACATGGTATCTGGTAAAATGTATTGCGTATAATTTCTATCAATACCATTTATAAGCATTTCTTTTCTGCTAACATTAAAATTATAACTTAACTTTTCCTTGAGTATTTTATCTGAGTAGTTGCCGCCAATATAATTAGTAATTGGTATTCCATTGCCATTAAAACTACTTGCATCATACTCAAAATTTGAATACATATACCCATTTGCTTCATCGTATTCAACATTGTTGCCTCCCATATATTTTTCGCGATCTTCCCAGTTTAATCCGGTTTTGTTGGTATTGCTCATGGTTGAAAAAACTGAAGCCTTGCGTTTGTTCTTAAAATTATTGTACATAGCTTCACCTTCGTAGCGGTTTTCATTCCCAAAATTGGCACTCACACCATCTATTCCGCTTTGGTTTTTGGTGCCATATCCACCACCAACTTTCCCAAAATAACCTTTTTTTGCATCTTCTTTAAGGGTTAGATTAATGGTTTTTTCTTTGCTGCCATCATCTATGCCTGTTTGCTGTGTTTGCTCACTTTTTTGGTCGAATACCTGAACGGTTTCTACGTTTTCTGCTTTTATGTTTTTGGTTGCAATGGTGGGGTCATTTCCAAAAAACTCTTCTCCATCTACCAGTACTTTTTTTACCTCTTGGCCTTGGGCTGTTATTTTGCCAGACTTATCTACTTGGATACCGGGTAATTTTTTGAGTAAGTCTTCAATGTTTGAGTTTTTATTGGTTAAAAATGAATCTACCAAAAACTCTGTGGTGTCACCTTTAATTTTTATGGCCGATCGGTCTTTTACCAGCACTTCCCGCAATAGATTTTCCTTACTTATCAGCGCAATGGCTCCTACATCTCGCTGTTCATTTTCTTTTAAAACTAATTTTTCTTCATAATCTGCATAACCCATACGTGTGATTTGGAGGGTGTAGGTATCTGGCAATAGGTTTATAAATGAAAAAGTATTTGTAGATTTAGTAAACTGGGTTTTAACTAACATTCCATTTGGTCTAATTAAACTCACTGCAGCGTATGCCATAGGTTTGTAATTAATGGTATCTGTAACGGTACCTTTTAGGCTTGCAAGCTGTGCCTTGGTTTGAATGAAGGTGCTTGACATGCTTAATAAACTAAATAACAAAAGTAATTTTTGTTTCATAGGGGGCAAAATTGTGCTCGAATAACGTAAAATTCAATAACTTTATTATTATATAATGATGAGCGGTGTTTTCTTTTGAGTATTTAAAAGCTTTTCTTACATTCGTGGCTTTACATGAAACAGAAAACGGAGTGGTTTGTAGATTGGTTTGATTCGCCGTATTATCATATTCTATATGGGCATAGAGACCATTCTGAAGCGGAATTTTTTCTCAGAAATTTGGTTGATTTTTATAAGCCAGCCCCCGATGCAAAAATCATAGATTTGGCCTGTGGTAAAGGTAGGCATAGTATTTTTTTGAATTCGCTGGGGTTTGATGTTACTGGTGTAGATCTCTCTGCTCAAAGTATATTAGCAGCTAAGCAATTTGAAAATAAATTGCTGCGTTTTGAGGTAGGAGATCTTCGCACCTTATCTTTGTCAGATACCTATCAGTATGCGCTAAATTTATTTACTAGTTTTGGATATTTTGAAGACTTGGAAACAGATGTAAAAGTACTGCAGAATATTCATGCATTACTAAAACCTAAGGGGATTTTTTTGATAGATTTTTTCAATGCTCATAAAGTTATTAATGAGTTGGTTCGAACCGAAACAATCACACGAGAGGGCATTAATTTTCATATCACCAGAGAAGTAGTTTCTGGTAAAATTAGAAAAACCATTTCTTTTGAAGATCTTGGAAAGAAACATCAGTACTTGGAGTCTGTTCAAGCACTTAGCATGCAAGATTTTGAAGTATTGTTTGCCCAATCTGGCTTTAATTTATTAAATTGTTTTGGTAATTATCAGCTCGATTCATTTCAGGTAGAACAAAGTGATCGCTTAATTTTAATAGGACAAAAAGCATAACATGATAGAACATATCTTAGAATTTGATAGAAGCTTTTTTATTGCTATCAATAATGGTTTAGCTAATCCAATATTTGATGCGATGGCGCCTTATATTCGTAAACAAGAGTTCTGGTATCCACTGTATGCGGTTTTTTTGTTTTTTATTATTAAAACATATAAAGTTGAAAGTTGGAAAATTATTTTAGCGCTTATACTTCTTATTACCTTTTCGGATCAGTTTAGCGCCAATTTAGTCAAGAATACGTTTATGCGCATTAGACCTTGTTCTGAACCGAGTTTACAAGGTATTACGCGTCATTTAATTGAGCGCTGTGCCGGTTATAGTTTTATGTCGGCTCATGCTACCAATCATTTTGCAATAGCTGTTTTTTTGCCGTTCTTCTTCCGTGAGCAAAAATGGCTTTTGCCGCTATTACTATTTTGGGCATTTGCGATCGCTTTTTCCCAGGTTTATGTAGGCGTTCATTATCCTTTAGATGTGATTGCTGGTGCTATGTGCGGTGTTTTATTTGGTGTTGCATTTTCTAGATATGTATTTAAATATATTAAAGTAGTATGAGTGTTTGGTGGTTTTTATTGTTGCCGATTGGTCCGCTTTTAGGTAGTTTTTTAGCTATTAAAAGTGTAAAAAAATATGCTAAAGAACTAAATTGGTTTTTAGCTTTTGCAGGAGCTTACTTATTGGGTATTACTTTACTTAACTTAATACCAGAGGTATTTCAAAATGTTGACCCTTATAAAGGCCTATTAGTTTTGTTGGGTTTTTTCTTTCAGATTTTTTTAGAAAGATATTCTGAGGGAATAGAGCATGGGCATATGCATGTGCACCATCATCTCAAAAATAAAGTAATTCCCATTGGCATTGTAGTTTCAATGAGTTTACATTCGTTTACAGAAGGATTTCCTTTGGGTGCTCAATGGGTAAATCAAAATCCCAGTTTTTATTCCCTGTTATTTGGAATTATTATTCATGAGATACCTGCAGCATTTGCTTTATTAAGCATTCTAAAAGGTATAAATCTCTCTAATGTATCGCTCAGGAATATTAGCTTAATTTATGGCTTTATGTCTTTATTGGGAGCAGGAATTAGCGTGTATTTAAAATCAAGTATTAACGAAGAATTCTTCGAATATTTTATGGCATTTGTCATTGGAACATTCTTACATATTTCTACCACTATTTTATTTGAAAATAGTGAGCAACATCATTTTAGTAAGCGAAAATTATTGGCTGTATTAGCGGGGATTGGAATTGCTGCCGCGGTTAGCATTGGCTTACATCACTAATTAAATTGATAGGCTAAACTCAAGTATATGTTTCTGCCAGGTGCACTAATGCCGCTGCCAAAAGTTCTATAATTTCTGTCTAATATATTTTCTATACCTGTCCTTATTTTTAATTCATGGTTTTTAAAAAATGAATAAGCCAGGTTTGCAGATATAATATACCAAGCTGGTAAACCATTTTCTGTAGCGTATTGAATATTATCTTCTCCATTCAGATAATAGCTACTCCTATGTTTGGCATCGCTAAACATACTTAGGATGCTTCCCTGCCACCTTTTACTTGAATAATGCAAAGTAATTCTTCCATATACGGGTGGTATGTGGTCTAAAGGCATTAAACTATCACCTAAAATAGTCCCAAAGCACTGGTTTAAGCTTGCTTCAGCTCTCCAATTTTTGTTTATCAAATAACTTACACTGGTATGATACCCAAATATCCCTGCTCTTTGGGCATTTTGCATGTTAAAAATAGGTGTTAATACATCATCAAATAGGATGCTATCTCGCCCTATTCTATTTATTATTAAATTATTCCAAGCTTCCGTGTAGAAAAGGTTTGCCGCAACAAGTATGTTTTTAAAGAATCTTTTATCGACCCCAAATTCATAGGTTATTGTTTGTTCTGGTTTCAAATGATTGTTGGGTACAACTAGGATACTTCCGGGTCTAGAATCAAATAGTTTTCCAAGATCATCTATATTAGGAACCCTATATGCATTTCCTATATTAGCATAAAACCTCAGCATTTCATTGGGCATATATATCAGTCCAATATTAGCTGATGCCGGGAAATAGCATTGTTTTATCTCGTTGGGTAAAAATGGATAAAACTGTTTATCTGAGAACCTGGCAAGTAGTGAGTTGTAATTAAACCTAATACCTTCTGTAAAAATCCATTTTTTGCTAAATTCTTGGCTCATGGTTAGGTATGCTCCCAAAGAATAAACCAAAGACCCTCCATCTGGATAGCGCGTACTTATTTTTTGAGTTGAGTTATTGCTCACATTCAATGCAGATGCAATAGAATTGACCTCATTAAAAGTATACTCAAAACCATATCTGATTTCATTCCATCTGATACGTTTTCTAAAATCTGTATTTAAACTGACTACAGATACTTTTTCTTTCCTTTGGTTCAGCCAGGGGTTCCCAAAATTTCGCGAGTATCTGCTTTCTTCAACTTGTTGAAAGGAGATGTTTATTTTCATTTCATCCCAGTATTTTTGAACAAGGGCGTGGTTAAATTGGTAATGTATAAAATGAAATTTTTCTGGGCCATAATACCAATCTGCAAACCTAGGTTTCCCATTAGTAAACTCGCTTAGTCTGTCATATCTAGGTACATTATTAGTAGTGGTATAGTAATAGGAGAGAAGATGTTCTGAATAATTCTTGGGTTTATATCTCCATTTAACAAAAATGTTTTGTTGTTTATAGGCTGATCCAACTTGTTTATGAGGATTTAGGTTACTTACAATTCGGTCGGTATCGCCCATCCTTTCTTGAAAAAATGGACGTAACCCTAACTGCCCAATAGCACTATTTCTTACTTTACCTTGTATTAAATCACCAAAATCTGATTGTGAAAAATGAAATAATACTGCCATTTTTTTATAGGAAGTTTGTAGATTAATAAGCTGAGTTTTTTCCTCATTGATACTGCTCAACCTATTCATTACATAGACACTTATTGGCTTATTAAAATTTGGTTTAATGCTGACAAAATTTACCACACCGCCTAAAGCGTCTGAGCCATATAACAAAGATCCAGGACCATATAATACTTCTACTTTCTCTAAAATACTTTGTTCTATTCGTAAAACATTTTGTAAATGCCCGCCTCTGTATATGGCATTGTTTAGGCGCACTCCGTCTATTACTAAAAGCACTTTATTAGCTTCATAACCTCTCAAAATAGGACTACCTCCACCTTGTTGGCTTTTTTGTAAATAAATATTTCCAGCTTCAAACAATAAATCACCGGTAGTTTGTTTATTCAGCTGTTGAATTTTTTTTTGGTTTATTACATCAATTTGGCGAGGGATATCTTTGCGTTTTTCTTGAAACTTATCGGCAGAAATGATTAATTCATTCATAGATAAGTTCATGCTATCTTGCTCTTGTGCTCTTGAAAAATTAGCAGAAAAATATCCTAAAAACAGACAAAATATTAAAAGTCTTCGCATTTAATTGCAAGATAAAAATTAATCGAAAATAAACTGATTTTTGTATTTATCTGGCGGAATGGGGCAGGCTTCTAATCTAGGGTTCCAAGTAAACCTATTTTTTGCCACAAATTGATATAATTTGCGTAAAATAAAATTAGGTATAATATTGAATATGAGTAATACCCTTATACCAATGGGCATAGATTTTATAATTTGAAATACGGCCTCTTGGTGGGAATAAAATTGTTTATTTTTCCATAATACAATGGCATCAAAATTTTTATTCTTAAAAGATTCTGGTAAAAATTTCTGAGCGGTATCTCCTGTTAAAGGAGCAAAATAATAGGGTGGATTTGTTCCAATTTTAAGAACTAGTTTAACAAAATTATTGCATAATGCACAGTTTCCATCGTAAAATAAGATGGGTTGAGGTAACATGTTATTTTTTTGCTAAATCTGGATTGAACCGAACCGGAGAAAAAATATAGAGCATTAAAACGCGCGCATATCTGAATGTAAGGGGTGAGGATAGAATTAAGCTACTTACAATAGGTATGATATATCCCCAAAAACTTGCCTTGCCATGGCTCAACCAAAAAATACTACCCCCAAGCACCAGCATTAAGCCAACCGTTAAAGCATAACTTACATACATGGCACCCCAAAAAAATCCTGGTTCTATTTCATATTTTAAATTACACACTTTGCAATGACTATCCATTTCCATAAATCTTTTTAAATCATAAAATGGATAATTAAACATTTTGCCACTTTGGCATTGCGGACATTTAGATTTTAAAATAGATAATGTCTTCGATGGTTCGTATTTGTCGCACATGAGTGAGTTGGTTTTTATGAGTTTTGTTCGGCCTTTTTTTTGCTTTTATATTTTTGGTAATAAATAAAACCAAAAACAGCAGCAATGGCATAGGGAAGCACTAGTAAGTACATGATACCATTGTTGAGCGTATTCCCCACATTGGTTCCGCCACCTTCTCTGGCCATTTCTAAATTACTTTTACACATGGCGCATTGTGCCATGGTTTCACTATTTGGAATAATAAAAAAAAGGCTGATAAACACTGCAGTTATTATTGCTTTTTTCATTCACATTAATTTGGATAATACGGACTAATCATTAAATATACAATTACGCCTGTAATGGTTACATACAACCAGATTGGATAGGCAAAGCGCACAATACTTTTATGAAGTTCTACCTGCATTTGAAGGCCTCTATAAAAGCTTATTAGAATGAGCGGCAAAACTAATGCAGCTAAAATAATATGACTTCCTAGAAGTGCCAAATAAAAAGGCCTTACCGGACTATCAGCAGGGTAACTGGTTTCTGGTGCCATCCAATGATATAAAACATAACTTACCAAAAAAACACTGCTCAAGGCAAAGGTGCTTAGGTTGATGAGTTTGTGCTTTTGTATATTTCTTTTTTTGATTTCAATTAAAGACCAAACTAATAAAAAACTGCAAGTAGCATTGATGATGGCATTTAGTTTGGGTAAAAAATAGGTCCATGAAGGTAGCTCACTTGGAACTGGGAGTATTTTTCTGTTTAATACAATTACTGCAATTAGTACAACAACAGATATGCCAATGGCAATTCTAAAGAACAACTTGTCTTTATTTTCCTGGGTGGTGGTATTCATATAAAAGTACTTTTAAATCTTCTTCCAATCGCTTAAGTTCAACATCACTGAAGCTGTCGTATACGCCTCTAATTCTTTTTTCTTTGTCTATAATAATTAACTGCTGACTATGGTCTATTGTTTTATCTTCTAATGAAACTGGCAATAAAAATCCTTGACCAATTTTAAAAATATCTTCATTAGATTTAGCTCTGGCGAAATGCCAAATAGTAGCATCAGCATTATAATGCTTGGCATATTCTTCTAATATGGGCAAACTATCATTCATAGGATCAACTGTAAAACTAATAAAATGTATTTCGGCAAATTCCTTATACTTTTCATAAATTTTAGCAAATCTGCGATTCATGGTCGGGCAAACATCTTTGCATGAAGCGAAAAAAAAGTTGGCAACAAATATTTTGTTATCAAAACTTTGTAAATTCAAATTTTGACCAGCTTGATCTATTACCTCAAAATTTGGAATTTGATAGTAAATGGTATCTTTTTGGTTCACACCATCTGGTGGAATACGTTCGCCAAAAATAGGAAGTGTTGTAAATTTGTGACTTCCTGCACTGAGCATATAAAAAATAACAACCGGTACTACAAGTAGTCCGGTTGCTATCCAAAATCCTTTTCTTCTCATTATTTAATCCACCTAAGTAAACCTGTGAAATCGCCCTCAATGATCATAAGTGCAACTAAAAAAATCACAAATACCATTGGAATAACGATCATATACATGAGTGATTTGCGTTCAAATTTCATGTGCATGAAGATACCAACAATATAATAAGCTTTTACGATTCCAAGAATAATAAAAACCCAGTTTTTCATCATAGAATGATTAGATAATAAAACGAAATATAAAATAATATCTACGATTGTAAAGGCAAACAAAATCCAAAATGTTTTCCAGATTTGGCTTTTCATGTCTTTAGGCGTTTCTGTATGCTCTAAATGTTCTGTGTGTTCCATTGTATGCTTAATTAATACTTTTTAAATCTTTTAAAAATCAGATAAGGTAATAGAAGGTAAATACGAATACCCATACTAAATCAACAAAATGCCAATATAAACCAACTTTTTCTACCATTTCATAATGACCTCTTTTTTCGTAGGTATTATTAAGTACGTTTAGGTATATAATTACATTTAAAACTACCCCCGAAAACACGTGCATTCCATGAAATCCTGTCACGATAAAGAACAATGCGGCAAACGATCTTGGTCCGTATGGATTTTCATATAATCTAGCACCTTCACCAATGAATGTGGTCCATTCCCATGCCTGACAACCTAAGAAAGCAGCACCACCAATAATGGTTAGCAACATATATTTTGCAACTTCATCTTTAGCCATTCTATGACCAGCTTCTACCGCCAAAACCATGGTAACTGAACTGAAAATAAGTATAAAAGTCATCAAACTCACAAAGAATAAAGGCAAATGAACTCCATGTACAAAAGGGAAGTGATTGAAAACTAATTCTGGAGAAGGCCAATGGTCTTGTAAAAATAACCCAGCTTGCTGCATTTGCTCAACAAAATTATCTGCTACATGAGCCAAAGGTTTAACAATTTCATTATGAATGGGTGACTGAAATGAATAGCGGATAAATCCGTATGCAATCAATAATGATGAAAAAGTAAATGCATCAGAAAGCAAGAAGATCCACATCATTAACTTTCCGTAGCTTACACTAAATGGCGATTTACCGCCTCCCCATGTAAACTTGTTTTCTGTACTTAAAGTGTTAGTAGCCATTTTAAAATTTATGCTTGTTTTAGGTTAATAATTATCTGTATAAAAATAAGAAAATGTAAAGGTATATCCAAAGAATACCTATAAAATGCCAGTAAGTTGCACACATACCGGTGTATAGAGGAAGTGTTGCTTGCAATTTTCCTCTTAAAGATTGAATAAATTGGATCAAAACGAATAATACGCCTCCAATAACATGGAATAAATGTACACCCGATATTACATAAACGAATGAATTGGATGGATTTGAAAATGCAAAGAAAACATTATCTGCGGTAAGTTGACCCCATGCTAAGAATTGTCCTACGCAAAAGGCCAAACCCAACGCTAAGGTAAGTCCTAAGAATTGCTTAACTTTAGTTAAGTTGTTTTTCTTTAGTGCCCATACAGATAATTGCATGGTAATAGAAGAAATAATGATAAAAATTGTGTTGACCGCGAACAAGGAAGGTAAATTAAAAATTTCCCAATTCCCTTCACCTCTTCTTACAATGTAAGCACTGGTAAAGCCGGCAAAAAGCATGATACTGGCAACAATCAACAACCAAAGGACAAACTTCTTTGGATTGATTACATAATTAGCATCTTCAATTTTATTAAGACTGGTATCTTTCATGTTAAATTTTATCAAATAAATAAGCTAATTGAACCAATGGTAAATAGATAAAAGAAGCAAACATTAGCTTTTTAGCATCTGCTGTCTCGCATGTTTTAAATAGTCTGTAGGAATAATACGTGAGCATTAATCCGCCTAATATGCCAATAATGGCAGAGATACCACCACTGATTCCATATTGGTATGGTAGCATTCCAATTGGAATTAATGCTAAACTGAAGGTTAAAGTTTGAAAAGCGGTTCCTTTATCTCTACCTGGTGTAGAAGGAAGCATTTTGAAACCTGCTCTTTTATAATCATCATCCAATATCCAAGCAATACTCCAAAAGTGAGGGAATTGCCAAAAAAATTGAACGCCGAAAACAATTAATGCATTTGAATCAATTTCACCTGTAAATGCTACCCAACCCAATAAGGTAGGTATAGCTCCGGGGAATGCACCTACGAAAACAGATATAGGAGAAACTCTTTTTAGTGGAGTATAAATAAAAGCATAACTAATTAATGCACCTAAGGCTAGCCAACCAGATAAAGGGTTTAAATATAAACTAATAATTAAGACTCCCGAGATGCCTAATATCATACTAAAAACAGATGCTTCCATAGCACCCATTCTATTTGTAGCTACCGGGCGATTTGCTGTTCTAATCATTAATTTATCAAAGTCTTTTTCAATTACTTGATTGATACCGTTACTAGCACCAGTTACCAAGAAACCTCCAATAGTAAGCATGGCAACTTCAAACCAATTAATTGCACCCGTACTAGCCGTGAGGTAGGTAATTACAGAAGAAAATACAACTAAAAAGGTGAGGCGAAATTTAATCAACTGATTATAATCTCCTACCTTAGACTTGATATAACTCAGTCCTGTGGTTGTATTATTTGTATGTATTGCTTTTACTTTCACGCTTTTTTATTTTCTATTTTCAATTCAATTTTAGTAAACACTAGAATCGAAATAAAAATAATTAATCCTACTGTTAAACTTCCTAATGTTAGGTGTATGCTTTGAAACTGACTTGGAAAACCTAGGTTTGCCAAAACAGCTCCACTTAATGCTTGGGTACACATAAGTAATACCAATGCCAAACTAGATTTATACAATATGCTTGCTCTTGAGAAAATTTTCTTGAATTGAAGCATCATATAAACCGAAATTAATAAACTTAACCAGCTCCAACTTCTGTGCATGATGAATATGTTACCTGCATTTTCTGTCCAAAGCCACCTATTATCAATTCTTTTGGCAATCTCGTCTATGGATTCTCTTACTTGAGTTCCACTCACTGTCTGAACCAATGCAATGAATAAGATTACCCAAATGAGCGATTTTAAGCCAGGGAATGCCTTGGTTTGGTATATGATAAAATCTTGACTTGCAGATATGGTATAAATGAGCAAGGCAACGATTATCAATGCAATGAGCATGTGAATAGTTACCATATATGTTGCCAGGTCACTAGACACAACGATCGAGCCAATCCAACCTTGAAAACCAACCAAAATAAATGCTAAAAAGCTAAGCCAAAATATTTTTTTGTTTTGACTTCTTAAATATGGAATTGCAAAAATTACTGTTAAAAACACAAACAATCCTATTACTACACCAATTAATCGGTTGTAATATTCTGTCCACGTTTTAAATGCATCAAAATCTGCAATTTCTTTACCTGCAACGGCAAATTTGGTTTTATAATCAGTTGGCAATTCACTAATATCAGATGGTGGTACCCATTGTCCAAAACATTTTGGCCAATCTGGGCAACCCATTCCACTACCAGTGCTCCGCACTAATCCACCTATAAATATGAGAAAGAACACAGACGCAATAGTTAATATACCAAAGCGCCTAAATTTGATTTGTTTTTTTAATTCAATCACAAATTTTTTATTAGGCTGAACCTAATGATTACTAGGTTCAGCCAATATTTTTTAAGCTAATACAGTTTCTTGTACTGTTTTTTTGCTTGGCTCAGGCAAACCTTCTGCTTCCTGCATTGGGTCTATCTGACCTGCATCAGGAATATTTTGAGGAATAAAGTCTTCTTCGGCACCTGGTTTACTGTAGTCATAAGCCCAACGATACACATGAGGAATTTCACCAGGCCAATTTCCATGTAAATGCTCAACTGGAGCAGTCCATTCTAATGTATTAGAATTCCATGGATTTTGTGGCGCTCTCTTTCCTTTGTAAATACTGATAAAGAAGTTTGCCAAGAAAATTAATTGGGCTGCACCACCTAAAATTGCAGCAATGGTGATAAATTGGTTCATGTCTACAAATACATTGAATTGATCATATGCTGTGTTTGCATAATATCTGCGAGGTACACCAGCTAAGCCCATAAAATGCATAGGGAAAAACACACAATATGCAGAGATAATAGTTAACCAAAAATGAATATGTCCGGCAGTTTCATTCATCATTCTTCCAAACATTCTTGGATACCAATGGTAAATTCCGCTTAACATTCCAAAAATAGCAGCGCTACCCATTACTAAATGGAAGTGAGCTACCACAAAATAGGTATCATGAAGATTGATGTCTAATGCAGCATTACCTAAATAAATACCTGTTAAACCACCTGAGATGAAGAAAGAAACTAAACCAATTGCAAACAACATGGCTGGAGTTAACTGTAAGTTTCCTTTCCAAAGTGTAGCCAAATAATTAAAGGTTTTTACAGCCGAAGGTACAGCAATAATTAATGTTCCTAACATAAATACAGATCCTAAGAAAGGATTCATACCTGTAATGAACATGTGATGTCCCCAAACAATGAAAGATAAAATTCCAATTGCTAAGATTGAACCAATCATAGCTCTGTATCCAAAAATAGGTTTACGAGAATTGGTTGCAATCACCTCAGAGGTGATACCTAAGGCTGGCAATAAGATAATGTATACCTCTGGATGACCCAAAAACCAAAATAAATGCTGGAAAAGAATAGGAGAACCACCGGTTCTTTCAATACCTCCTGCGAATTCTGCAACAATTTCTGATAAATAGAATGATGTACCAAAGCTACGATCGAAAATTAATAATAATGAACCGCCAAGTAATACAGGGAATGATAACAAACCTAAAACAGCTGTTACCAAAAATGCCCATATTGTTAATGGTAAACGAGTCATTTTCATACCTTTTGTGCGCATATTTAACACAGTAGCAATATAATTGATACCGCCCAATAGGGCAGAGGCAATGAATAATACCATTGCTACCAACCAAAGAGTCATACCTGTTCCTGATCCTGGAATTGCTTTAGGTAAAGCAGATAATGGCGGATAAACTGTCCATCCTGCTGAGGCAGGACCACCATCTACAAATAAAGAAACAAGCAATACCACAGAGGAAACAAAGAAAAACCAATATGATAACATATTCATAAATGGAGAAGCCATATCTCTCGCACCTACTTGTAAAGGAATTAGTAAGTTAGAAAAGGTTCCACTTAAACCAGCTGTTAATACATAGAACACCATAATGGTTCCGTGTATAGTTATTAAAGCTAAATAAAAATTAGGATCTAATTTCCCGTCTTTTCCCCAATGTCCTAAAATACCTTCCAAGAAAGGGAATTTCATGTCTGGATAGGCCAACTGTAAGCGGAAAATTAGTGACATTAACATACCAATGGTACCCATGATAATTCCTGTAATCAAGAATTGTCTGGCAATCATTTTGTGGTCCATGCTAAATACATACTTCGAAATGAAGCTGTCTTCATGGTGTTCATGTTCTTCGTGATGATGTGTCAAGTTGTGATCGCTCATATACTTTGTTATATTTTGATTCCGATTAATAAATTATTTTAAAGCAACTGCAGCTGAATTTACAGCATTTTTGTTTACCAATACTTTTTGAGAATTCATCCATTTTTGATATTCCTCTTTGGTGTCTACAACTACCTTCATTTTCATTCTGTAATGCGCTCCACCACAAATTTTGTTACAAAGCAAAATGTAGTCAAAAGTTGGCTTTTTCATTTTTAACCTCATTTCTGCTGTTGTAACCGTTGGGGTAAATGCGAATCTAGTAGGCAGGCCTGGTACCACATTCATTTGAACACGGAAATGAGGCAGTAATGCACTATGAATTACGTCTTTAGCTCTAAATGCCAAATCAACAGGCTGATTTACCTCTAAGTGTAATTCATTAGTAATTACATCATCAAAAGCATTTACATCATTGGTATCAACCCCTAAGGCATTCATTTTTCCTTGTTCGCGGAAATTGTGCGCGCCTAATTTGTTATCGGTTCCTGCATATCGTGCATTCCAACCAAATTGGTAAGCATAAATTTCTATATTTCTTGCTTTTTCGTTCTTATTGTACATCATAGCATTCCATGTCATAAGACCTCTGATCACTAATACCGTTAAAACTATCGCAGGTATGATTGTCCAAAGCAATTCAATTTTATGATTATCTGGGTAATATAAAGCTTTACGTTTTCCATCGGCTTTATATTTAAATCCATACCAAAATAATAATACTTGTGTGATAACAAACACGATTCCTGTTAAAACTAAGGTTACCATAAACATGTTATCGTATTCTCCTCCATGCTCAGAGGCAGGACCTGAACTGAAAATAGTATGCTTACTATGTGCCCAGAATTCCCAGGTGGCAGCACCTAATCCTACAATTAAGAAGGCTAACAATAAAATGGAGTTAGTTTTGTTCCAATTTACAACTGGTTTGCCTTGAATATCACCAATTCTCGCTAAAATTTTAGAAATAGTTGTGATGATTAAAACCAAAATAATTGAAATGATAAATAACAACCAATTTATACCTGAATTCCAATCTGATTTTGTTTCTTCTTTTTCTGCATTACCTGGTGTAGTTGCAACGGATGCATTAGCTGCTGCTGCAGGGGCTTCGCTCTCAGTTTTAATGTATGCAATAATAGATTTTATTTCATTGTCACTGAGGTTTTCAAAAGAGGTCATTAAAGCTTCATTGTTCTCTTTGTACAACTGAACAGCTTGAGCATCTCCACTTTTTACAAGTGCTTGAGAATTTTTAATCCACTTAATCAACCAAGCTTCTTCTCTACGTTTGTGAACATCTTTAAGGGCTGGACCAACAACTTTATCGTTGATGGCATGACAAGCAGTACAATTGGCGTTGTAAAGCGCTTTTCCTTCTTCTGCACTTTGAGCCGATAGGTCTAAGTGGAAGTTAAAAACTAGCGCAACAAGCAAGGTAAATTTAGATAACAGATTGAGAATCTTCATTTTTGTTAACTTTTTTATGATTACGTTTTGTTAAAATGCGTTGCAATATAGTTAAAGTAATTTTTAAGTAAAGAAGGAATTTTACCCATTTACATTTTTTTTCAAGCTACATCTGTGAAAATCAAACCGAACTGCTTGATTTAATGTTTTGTAAAATTTAAAATTTTACTTTTCTGATTTCATAGGTGTTTTGTAAATCACGGGTTTCTCTAATGGTTTCTCTACAGTGCTTGATTTTTGTTGTGCAGACTTTGCAGTATTGTTTGGATTTAAAATACTTTTAAATTTTACAGAATCTTGTCGGGTAAGCGTCCTAATTTCCATGATACTATCTAGTGAAAGTTGCATGTTGTTTTTAGGTGCTGATGGTAAATCTTTTGCTTTGGATGCTTGAAGTCCACTTTCAATTAACCTGCCTCCGAATTGATTTCCTTCTTTTAATTTCGCACCGATTAATATAGATTGATTATCTTTTGTGAAAGAAATGTCTTTTATATATAGTTCTGGTAAGCTGCGAGTATGCAATAATTTGCCTGTTGCAACATCCCACACTTTTACTATGCCATCGTTTGAGCCAGTTGCACAGTATTTGCTATCATCTGTAAATGCAACTGCTGTTACTTTCCAGCTTTCTGCTTGAAGCACATGCAATGGTTTCCAATTTTTGAGATCCCAAATTCTGGCAGTTCGATCGTTTGATCCGCTGAGTAAATATAAACTATTTGAACTGATAGCCATCGCATTTACCATGTCTGTATGTCCATCAAAAGTTCTTATCACTTTTCCGCTTACCAAGGCCAATAATTTGATTTGTTTGTCGCTATTGGCAATGAATATGTTTGCCGGACTTGGAGAGCGTGTAATATTATTAATACTACTACCTGTTTCATACATTTTAACCGGTTTTGAATTGGTTAAATCCCAAATAATGAGTTTACCATCCTTATCGCCGCTAAATATATATTTACTTGCTTTGTCAAAAACTACAGAATGAATGGCTGTTTGATGTCTTTTTGTAAGATCTTGTTGAAATGAGATCAGCCTAAACATGGAGTCATATACAAATAAATTCATATCACTCCCCCCAGAAGCAAACATGTTTCCCTTTAGGTTATATGCGATGCTATTTACCGGTGCGCTATGATTAGTTAATTTTTGTACTAATTGATATGGGCTATCTGTTTTATAAATCAGTACTTCATTGTTCCAACCTGCTACAGCCAATCTTTGAGTTTTTAAGGGGCTTACCGCAACTGTGTTAATATCGTTGTTTGCACCAGAAAGTATTATTGGATTAGTTTCTTTTTTTGCCTCTTGTGAAAAAATGGGAGAAACGATCATAATGCTTAGGCAGAGTAAAATTAATCTTTCCATCATGCTAATATATTTTTAATTTTGTGATATGAGTCTAATAATAAGTATACTAGATAAAAAATTTGAATAATACAATGACAAGTCCGTATAAGAAAGTAGCCAATATAATTCCTCTACTTGTTGGGTATTTTTCAAAATGAATAAACAAATAGAATAGGGCTAAATTTATTACACAACTTAAGCTTAAAAGCGGCGAAAGGAGTTTGTGTTTTACAGATAAATCTATAAAATCTACTAAAGAACTAGCACTGTAATTTACAAAATAAAACCCTATGATACCTATGGTAGGGCCAAGCAGCCCTATTAGAAATCCTAATAATATATTGTCTTTATAATTCGTCTCCATATTCAATATTCCATTGGTTAATGAGTCCAATTGAGTTGTGTGCCGTTAAATCAAACTGAACGGGTACTATCGATGCATATCCATTTGCAAGTGCCCATTCATCCGTATCATTTCCTTTATCGTAATTTACGAATTTTCCTGTTAGCCAATAATATTTTTTGCCGTTAGGATCATTTCGTTCATCAAAATCTTCTTCCCATTTTGCCAATGCCTGCCTACAAACTTTGGTTCCTTTAAATGCTTCCTGATTTATTTTAGGTATATTTACATTTAATAAAACGCCAATAGGTAAGCCATTTGCAAGAATATTTTTTGATACCGAACTGGCAATTTTTGCAGCTAGGGTAAAGTCTGCATCATATGAAAAATCGCACAAACTAAATCCAACTGAAGGGATTCCTTCAATACCTCCCTCCATGGCAGCACTCATGGTTCCGCTATACAAAATATTGATGGAGCTGTTTGAACCGTGATTAATTCCAGAAACCAGTAAATCGGGTTTACGATGCAAAACTTTATCAACGGCTAATTTCACACAATCGGCTGGTGTGCCGCTGCATTGATAGGCTGGAATATCACCATACAAATTAGTTTTACTTAATCTAAGGGGTTTACTTATGGTAACTGCATGACCCATGGCACTTTGCGGACTATCTGGCGCAACCACAACAATTTCGCCTAAGCCTTTCACAGCTTCTACTAATGCTTGAATTCCTGGTGCTGAAATTCCATCATCGTTGCAAACTAAAATAAGTGGCTTTTCCTTCATTTGAGATTACGAAACTACATTTATTTTATATTTAGAAAAAAAATAAATTAATTAAAAGGGTGCCGGAGAAAAACTTTCATGAGATTCGTCGTCTTCGTTTAAGCGAGAACTAATGGTAATAAAACCTGGATTGTCAGCTAGAATGTCATTATTGCTTTGAATGTAAGAGTCTTCCATTAGATCAGTGAATTTTGTAAAGTCGTTTATAAATCTTAAACGAATATTTTCTAAGGCTCCATGTCTGTTCTTAGCAATCATAATTTCCGCTTGACCTGCTGTAGGAGTAGCATCATCATCCCATTCACTTAATTGGTAATACTCTGGCCTGTAAATAAACATTACCATATCAGCATCCTGCTCAATAGATCCTGATTCACGTAAATCTGAAAGCATTGGTCTATTGCTAGCAGAAGTTCTTCTTTCAGTCATACGACTTAACTGAGATAAAGCAATTACCGGTACATCTAATTCTTTTGCAAGCGCCTTTAGTGACCTAGAAATATAACTAACCTCTTGCTCACGATTTCCGTTTTTTGCACTGGCATCATCTCCACGCATGAGTTGTAAATAATCTATGAGAACCATTTGAATATTACTTTGCTGTTTAAGCCTCCTGCACTTCGCTCTCAGCTCAAACACAGATAGGGCAGGGGTGTCGTCTATAAAAATTGGAGCTTCACTTAATCGAGCAATTTTTGAATTAAGTTGCGCCCATTCATAATCTTTTAATTCCCCTGTTCTTAGTTTGTGTCCTTGAATTTCAGCCTCTGAACTGATCATTCTACTCACCATTTGTTTGTTTCCCATTTCAAGAGAGAAAATAGCTACTCCACGAGGAGATTCGCCTTCTCCTAAACTCTCTAAGGATGCATTTCTGGCAACACTTAAAGCAAAAGCAGTTTTACCCATACCCGGGCGAGCAGCTACAATGATTAAATCTGATTTTTGAAAGCCTGAGGTAATTCTATCTAATTTGGTGAAACCTGACGGCACACCTGTGAATTTCCCTGTTTTGTGTTTCAATTCCTCAATATCGCGTAAGGTGTCTTTGATTACCTTGTTCATTGACTGCATGGATTTTTTGATATTCCCCTGCGAAAGTTCAAATAACTTGCGCTCTGCGCTATCTAATAAATCAAAAGCATCATTGCTGTCTTCAAAAGCGTCTGTTTGAATTTCTCCTGAGATACGAATTAATTCTCTCTGTAAAAATTTCTCAGAGATAATGCGCGCATGATATTCAATATTGGCTGCAGAGGCAATTCTATTGGTGAGTTGTGTGATGTAAAATGCACCACCCACTAAATCTAACTTGCCTTTTTTCTTTAAATCTGCTGTAACTGTTAAAATATCTATGGGTTCGGCATTTGATGCTAAATCGCGAATCGTTTGATAAATTACACCGTGGGTGTCTTTGTAAAAACTCTGTGGCATTAGAATTTCACCAATCAATGTGATTGCATGTTTTTCTATCATGAGCGCGCCCAAAACAGCTTCCTCTAATTCTATGGCTTGAGGAGGTAATTTGCTTCCTTCAACAGTTAAATTGGTGATGTAGTTTGTTTTCTTTTTCCTCTGAAATCCTTTTTCTTCTTGCATAATTCTAAATCAATGATTCGAATATAATAGCTTCTTGATTGAAATAGGCTTATGCTGGTTTCTTATACACAATTGCTAATATTTTGGGGAAAACACGTGTTTAACTTGTGGATTAAATAATAAAATATTTGGAAATCAATTAGGTGTAAAAAATGCTTTGCCGAAATACTTCTCAGGAAAATCCCATTTTACGTTTCTTTTACCCACATATGAAACAAACCTTATTTTTTTATAAACATGCTTTGGGTGTAAATAAATTGTGCGGGAAAGAACATAGTAGCCCAGATTGTTTTGAAAAGTATTGGCTATTCGTTTTATTCGCTAACATAATACCAAATAAGTGCCATCAGACAATCAACTTGCCTACTCGAAAATAATCAATGATTTAAAATCTAAAAAGTTTTATCCTGTATATGTTTTACATGGAGAAGAGCCTTATTTCATCGATGAAATTTCTGAATACATAGAAAAACATGTACTAACAGATGCAGAAAAGGCATTTAATCAAACGGTTTTTTATGCGAAAGATGTTGAGCTTGGTAGTATTATAGAGGCTGCTAAAAGATATCCTATGATGGCAAATCATCAGGTGATTATTGTAAAAGAAGCACAAGGATTTAAAAAACTAGATGAATTAGATACCTATATTGATCATCCAGTTCCTTCTACGATATTAGTTTTGTGTTTTAAAGGTAAAAAAATTGATGGTAGAACTAAATTAGCTAAATCAGGGAAATATCATTTTTGTTTTGAATCAAAAAAACTTTACGAAGACAGCGAATTGCCTCGATGGATAAAGCAATATTTGAATGAGAGAGGACTTGGTGTTTCAGATTTAAATTGCTCTCTCATTGCAGATCATGTGGGCAGTGATTTAAGTAAGGTGGTAAATGAACTTGATAAATTACTTATTAATAAAGGTGATTTTACAGAGCTCACTGAAGCGATGATTGAAAAACATATAGGAATCAGTAAAGATTTTAATGTATTTGAATTACTCACTGCCATCGCATATAGAAATACTAAACGCGCATTTTTTATAAATCATCACATGAGTAGTGCCAAAGATTTTTCTATTATTCCTCTATTGGCTCAATTTAATGGATTTTTTATGAAGGGAGTTGTTTTAAAACAATCTCAAATTAAAGATCAAAAGGGAATGTTGAGCTTGGGTATTGGTTTCAGACAAACCAAAGATTACGAGAAATTATTAGCAAATTTCACCTTGAGTGAATTAGAATATGTAATGAGTTTAGTTGCTGAATACGATTTAAAAAGTAAGGGCGTTAACCAAGTAATGGTAAATGATCAAGAGTTAATGAAGGAACTACTTTTCAAGGTTTTTTATAGGAAAGAACTCAACTAAAAAAGGAAAACTTGTAAAAATTTAACGCAAGCGTATCAAATCCTTTTTTTTAATTTAACTTTTAATATATTTGGAATCGAGATCAATTAATTCTAATAATAAAATAACATGAAAAAAATCTACTTAATGGCATTAGGCCTTTTAGCAGCCTACGCGCAAGCGCAGTCACCTGTTTTAAACGGCCCTAATGTTAGCACTCCAGCCGCCAAATACAGCGATGCTATTCAGGCTTCTCCGGTGAGAACTTCACCTAAGACAGGTTTTACACAAAAATCATTAGGTAAAAAATCTTTTGCCTCAACAATTGGTGTAACTCAAAATGACCAACAAACCAATGCTACAATTTATCGTAGAATTCAGTTATTAAACGATGGTAAAATCTCTGCTACCTGGACTACCAGTGCAGATGGTGCACCATACGCCACTCGTGGATCTGGATATAATCATTTTAATGGTACTGCTTGGGGTACAGTTTCTTCTAGTAAAATTGAAACCCAAAGAACTGGTTTTCCTTGCTACGTTTATAACCCAACTACCAACGAGGAAATTATCACCGCTCACCAAGTTTTAGCAGGTTCTGGCATCGCTGGTGGTGTGGTTATGAG
>CANHDN010000018.1 GCA_947459415.1 Bacteroidota bacterium | reverse complement strand
AGTTGAACCTTTCAATAATTTTACAATAAAAATAAGCAAAGTTAAATAAATGAATAATAAAGTAAAATCGGCTGTAGTACTTTTCATTTATAAAAAAGACAACTCTCTGGTAGAAATTCTTGAAAAAATTGCAGAATTCAAACCTGATAAGTTGTATGTTGTATCTGATATTGGTGCAACTGAGGGGGAGACATTAATGATAGAAAAAAATAGATCTACTGTGAAAAATTATACAACTACAGTAAATACTATATGGATCCAACCCCCAACCCACCAAGGAATAATAAAAATTTTTGATTACGCATTAGAGATTGTTTTTGAACAAGAAGAGCAAGCAATCATTTTAGAGGATGATACCATACCGTCTCCATTGTTTTTTGAGTTCTGCAGTGACATGTTAAATAAGTATAGAACAGACCAATCCATTGGATCAATCATTGGAACGAATCTAGGTGCTGTGAATGCCCAAAACCAATATTTTAAATCCATCATTGGCTTGCCCTATTGGGGCTGGGCTACTTGGGCAGATAGGTGGAAGAAAATGCCTAAAGATTATGCCTTTTGGGATACTTATGCTCAATCGACAGAATTTAAGGAATTATTGCAGGTTGAACATCCATTTTCAAGTTCATTTATTAGAAATAGACAACTACCTAAATCCTGGGATTTAAAATGGGCCATGTATCAGTTAAGTGCCAATATGAAAAGTATAATACCTGGTATAAACCTGATTACGAATAACGGATATAATGAATTAGCAACATTTACAAAATTAGAAAATTCTATGTTTGCAAATATTCAATTCATAAATTTAGCAAATGAAAACTTAAACATAGAAAATAAATCACTTACTGAAAACTATTGCCTGTATCAGAAGAAGTTTATTTCTGAATTTAATAAATAGCAAACAAGTAGTAATTGCTTTGATAAATTTATTGTTCAAATGATTAAATTTGTTTGTTAAGATCAAAAAATGTTACAAAAACAGTTATTTAAGTCTCCAATAAACCAAAAGGAATACCTAAAAAACGGGTTTATAAAGCAGCCAATGCTCTCTATCCATCAATGTACTGATATATTATCTAAACTTTTAAAACTCAAACCAGACGATAATTATGCACCAAATAGAAAGGGGGCTTCAAATTATCATTGCACCTTTTTAGATACTAATGAAGATTATAAAAAAGCAAGTAATGAGTTATTTAAATCTTACTTCAATCCCATTATAGATGAATTATTTGTTGATTATCGCTTATGGAATGCTAATTTATACGTAAAACCTCCAGGCGAAGGAAAATTTGAGATACATCAAAATTGGACACACGTAAAAGATGAAAGAGACACAACCTTTACAATATGGTGTCCTTTGGTTAACACAAGTGTTGAAAATGGAACCATATCTTTAGTTAAGGGAAGTCATAAAATAACACCAGATATCGCAACGCTTGATGTTCCCTATTACTTTCATAACATAGAGCAAAGTTTATTAAATAAATTTTTAGAACCAATCCCATGTAATGCCGGAGATGCAATCATTTTTGAAGATGGAGTTATTCATTTCTCAGATATCAATCTATCAGATTCGCCAAGATATGCATTACAAATCTTGGTAGGACCCAATGATATTAAACCTGTATACTATTATTATGATAAAAATAATCCTGAAATGGGATTTGAAGTTTTCGAAATAAATGAAGATTTTTTTATTAAAACCAATCACCTAAATTTTAAAAACAAACCAATATCTCAAAAATCACTAGGATTTATTCCTAATTCAAATAAGTTGATAGACGAGAATACCTTTATAAGACTAATCGAAAATGGTGATAAAAGAAGACAGGAAATCTACGGTATTAATGAACTATTTTAGATGTTTATCGCATGTAAAAAAATATGAATATTGACATCACATCTTATGAATTTTCGCAAAACCCATATGCCTATTATAGTCAATTACGAAAAACTGGTCAGGTTCATTACCTGCCATTAAATAATTTGTGGCTAGTAATAGGATATCAAGAAGCCATAACATGTTTGTCTGATATTGAAATATTTTCTTCTGAAAGCGAATATTGTTTCGACCCCATTCTACTTAATTGCGACCCGCCAGCACATACACAAAATAGAAAACCCTTAATGGGGTCAAATGGTATTTTTACAGCGCCCAGAATTGATTCTATTGCAGAACAAAATAAACAAATATTTGATAAGCTTTTTCAACCCTTTCAAACTAGCAATCATTTTGATCTTTTAGCTGATATAGCTATGCCATTCTCAACACTTGTTATTTTAAACTTATTAGGAATTAATCAGGCATCTATTGAAGAATTAAACCAATGGTCTAAAAATGCCATTCTTAATAAATCAATATACAACAACGAGTTTGCATCTTTAGAATGGAATAATATAAAACCTAAAGTAGCGCAATGGATATCAGATATTGAAAATAAAAAAGGTTCATTGGGAATCATCGAGATCATTAAACATAAAGATGGAACATTTTCAAATAATGAAAAGTTACTTGATTTAATAAAAGTTTTATTGATTGGTGGCAACGAAACTACCCCAAATCTGATTACTTCTGCCATGCATATTTTGCTTCAAAATCCAGCTTTATACAGCAGAATAAAAGCAAACTTAAACCTATTGCCTGACTTTATTTTTGAGGTTCTAAGAATGGAAGCCCCTACGCAAATGATTCAAAGAACCACTAAAAAAGAAGTAAGCATCGGAAATAAAGTAATTCCTAAAGGCGCTTCTATCAGCATTGCAATAGGTGCAGCAAATAGAGATCCTGCAGAATTTTTAAACCCAGATATTTTTGACCTAGATAGAACTAAAAATAGAATTCTATCCTTTGGTTTTGGGCCACATTATTGTTTAGGAGCACACTTAGCGAAACAAGAAGCAGAAATTGTATTAGCAGGAATTTTGTCAAATTTCCCTGTTTTAACTTTGAGTAAAAGTTTTAGCGCTTCTTACAAACATTCAAGCCATATTAGAGCACTATCTTCATTGCCAGTTTATACTGAAAAAACAGCACAAATAGTAATAGATTCAAAAGCAATAGCATGCCAAGTGTTAAACCAATCGTTTAATAAATTTAATCATTTCCCATCCTATGAAAACTACCCTAACATAGATCAAGAAAAATGGCATTACACCTCTCCATCACCATTTATTCACGCAAATGTGATGTTTGCTTTACAACAAATTCAAACAATAGAGTTTGAAAACATGATAGCAAAAGGAATTACATTTTTGATAAATCAAAAGGAAGTAAATGACACCTGGAGATTTTGGAAAATAAATGAATGTAGAAACCCTGTGCCAGCGGATATAGATGATATTTCTATTTGCTCTAAAGTGCTTGAGAATGGTGAATTAACCTTAAATAACAAGTCATTAATTTACAACAATATTCAAGCTAACGGAAACATTTACACTTGGCTAATCCCAAATTTTTCAGGCCTTGTTAAGTTCCCATCTTTTACCTGGAATTATTTAAAAAATAAATCCAAAATCAAAAGAAGCATTGATGCCAAGATGCTCCACAGAAAAGATTATGAGCTAGGTGTTATGGTAAATGCATTACTCTACCTTGGTAATAACTCTCAAACAAAAAATACAATTAACACATGTATTCATATTTGGCAAACGAAAACAGATACACATCACTTTTATGATAGTGATGTTATAATTGCCTTTCAAATTGCTAGAGCATACCATGGAGGGATAAAAGAATTTGATGTTCTTGAAGCAGACATTGTTGCTTTGGTAAAGGAACAAGCAAATAAAGATTCATTATGCGAAATGTTAGTGGCATACCTAACAGGAAAGTATTATAACAATACGATGCTATTAAACGAAAGTAAAAATAATATAATCAACATATTATTATCTAAGCCAATCTCATTCGAACCATATAGGTTCTTCACATCAAAAGATAGAAACTACTATGGTGGGTCTGATTGTTTGACAGCGGCATGGTTTTTAGAGGCAACGCAAAATTGGTAAAACCTCAGTGATAAAATTTATTTACAATAGGACAAAATCATTTATTACCTACAACCTCATGTTGTACGTATACTTTTTTGTCTTATTTATAACAGTGATTCCTATTAAAATTGAGCATTTATTATTTGAATTTATATTATTACTTTTAGCTTATGTTACAATAGGAATTGGTGGTTTTTTATTAAATGATTTCACAGATGTCGAATCTGATAAAATTGCGGGTAAGAAAAATATTAGCAATTTACTTAAACCGAAAAAAATATTAGCGAGCATCATGCTGCTATGGTTAATCGGATTGTTTATTGCTTGGCGTTTATCTCCTAGTATTTTAGGCCTATCCATTCTGCAACTTATTTTGTTAGTAATATATGCTACAAAGCCTATAAGAATAAAGGAAAGAGGTGTTTGGGGAATATTCTTAGATACGATATATGCCCATGTATTACCAGAAATAATTTTGTTAGCTTTCATTAATAAATATACAAATGAAGTATTTATTCCAGTATCATTTTTATTAATCTCTTTTAGTATTGGAATAAGAGACATAGTAGCGCACCAACTGCAAGATTATTCAAACGACTTAAAAAGTAATACAAAAACATTTGCAGTTGAAAATTATAACAGTGCCATCAGATTAGTTAACATATTTAGATACTTCGTTGCCATCTTGATTCCACTGTTTTGGTTAGAATTACATCATAAATGTAATCAAGAACTATTTATTTGCCTTATTTTCATTTATATCATTGTCATTAGTATTATCTATTCAAGAAACAAGAAATTACTATCACATGGTATTAATGATACATTTTTACGTCTATTTATCATCTTATCTGGATCCTATTTAATAATTACAAGCCTAACTAATCAGACATATTTCCAAATTATTTTTATTGCTCATCCCTATTTACTTAGTTTTTATAGAACCTATATTCAGTATTCTTACCTAAAAGTTATTTATGTGATAAAGGTTATTTTTGGAAAATTATTTATTACTATTATACCATTATTTATAAATAAGATCTTGTATATAGTATTTAAAACCTTTGGGAGGGATTTAAAAACAAAGCCACTTTATAACAGTAAAAATGAATTTAATTGTATCAAAAAATTTAAACAGTTCTGGAATAATTAATTTATTTCATGGGTTGAACCATTAAATACAAATTTACCAAGCTAGATTAATATCCAATAACATGTGCGGAATCCTAGGACAAGTTGTATTATCAGGTCAAATTCAAGAAGACATTTTCAGAAAAATGCTACTTAGCTTATCCCACCGCGGACCAGACCATACTGGCTTAAAGATCAGTGAAAATAATCGAATAGCCTTAGGACACACACGCCTTTCATTTTTAGATTTAAGTGAACAAGGAGCACAGCCAATGTGCGATAATAATGGGGAAGTATGGCTCACATTTAATGGTGAAATTTATAATTACCTAGAATTAAAAAAAGAACTTAGCCACAGCTATTCCTTCCAAACAGAAACAGATTCAGAGGTAATCATTGCAGCTTATAAGGTTTGGGGCATCGCATTCATAAACAAACTCAAAGGAATGTTTGCATTTGGTTTATATGATTCCAACATTCAAAAAATATTTTTGGTAAGAGACCGCTTCGGAATTAAACCACTGTATTATTATAATTCAGGTGCTCAGCTAATTTTTGCCTCAGAGCTAAAAGCTATTATGGCATCTGGAGAAGTAGCAAAAAATATTAATTACAGTGCTTTTTCAGATTATTTTGTTTACAGATATATTCCATCTCCTAAAACAATTTGGCAAAACGTAAATAAAATTGAACCAGCAACTTATCTTGAAATCAATACGCTAAGCTTCGAACAAAAGCATATTGAATATTGGAAACTACATGCTAATAATTCATTATCAGATCCTATTTTAATAGAGGAAATCAATGAAATAATTAAAAACGCGGTAAAGGAACACACAAGATCCGATGTTCCTATTGGATCATTTTTAAGCGGTGGCTACGATAGCAGTGCATTAGTGCATTACATGAAAACACTGGGGCAAAATCCAGAAACATTTTCAATTGGTTTTTCCAATTGGGAAAAAAGTGAAGATCAATTTGCAGAATTGGTAGCCAAACACCTAAGTGTCAATAATACCAAGGTAGTTGCCGATGAAAATAGTTTACAATATTTAGAAATAATGCCAACAGTATATGATGAGCCCATAGCAGATATTTCAATTATTCCCACGTTTATGGTGAGTAAATTGGCTAAAACCAAGGTTAAAGCTGTGCTGAGTGGCGAAGGGGCCGATGAAATTTTTGGAGGATATACTTGGCAACAAGACTTTATGAAGAAACCAAATTCCACTTGGTTTCGCTCACTATTTGGAGAAAAAATAGATACGGTTTCATGGTATGCCGAAGCCATGGCCATGGGTAAATTTGATGCCAAAGAACTCAAGTTAATGTTACACCCTCGTTTGCATCCCCATATCGAAAAAGATGTATTTTGGTTCTACCGACAACACTTTTTACCAAAGTTAAGTAGACTTAAATCCATTCAATATCTTGATATAAAATGTTTTATGGGTGAACTGGTACTAACAAAAATTGATCGGGCAAGCATGGCAAACTCACTTGAAGTAAGAGTTCCTTTCTTAGATCATACTTTATTTGAGAAAATATTTTCATTACAAGAATCCAATTATTTTAAACCAGAACAGACAAAATTTTTACTGTATGAAAATATTAAAAATATACTCCCTAAGCAGATATTAAATCGAAAAAAGCAAGGTTTTGTGGGGCCAGATAAATATTATATGAATATAGATTTTTACAAAAAAGAATTAGAAAATTCTGCACTTGTAAAATACGAAATTATCAACCAAGCCTATATTAATGAATTATTAACAGAAACCTATAATTGGAAATTATGGAAGATTGTAGTAATGGAAAAATGGTTTAAACATTGGATAGACCATTGATAAAATCTATATTGCAAGTAAATATATTCAACAAAATGCCTTCTATTTTAATCACAGGAGCAGCTGGCTTTATTGGTTACCATTTGCAAAAAAAATGGCAAGGTCAACATCCTGTGCATGGAATTGATTTATTAGAAAATGCTAGCATTCCTGTTAACTTAAGGTCTAAAGAATTGCAGAATATAAGCCATGCATCTATTCATAGCAACTTTATCGATGTTTTAAATTCAAAACCAAATTTAGTAATCCATTTAGCTGCAGAAACTGGAATTTCCGCATCTCTTCATCACCCTAATACATATTTTAATACCAATGTGCAAGGCACCTTTAATGTGCTAGAACAATGTAGAAAAAATGGTGTCAAACACCTTATTTACGCCAGTAGTTCAAGTGTATATGCACCCAATCAATCTGTAATGAAAGAGGATTCAGATACCTCTCATCAGCTTTCATTCTATGGAACCAGCAAAAAAATGTGCGAGGTAATGGTAGAAAACTACTGTAAACAATTTGGCATGACTGCAATTGGTTTAAGGTTCTTTACGGTTTATGGTTCGTATACAAGACCCGATATGGCAGCATATAAATTTATGAAAGCCATAGACCTAAATAAAGGCATTACATTATACAATGAAGGCAAGGTAATGCGTGATTTTACACATGTAAGTGATGTGGTTACATGTATTAATCTATTAACAGAAAAGATTTTTGATGAAAAACCTGGATCCCATCAAATATTTAATATTGGATATGGCCAACCTATATCCATTAAAACCTATGCTGAATCTATTGCTAACTTGATTGAAAAAAAAGTTGAATTTATTTTCAAACCATTACCCATCAATGAACTATCAGTTACACATAGTAATACAGATAATATATTTAACTACATATCATATAAACCTGTAGTTTCATTACAAGAAGGATTAAAAGAAATGGTAGAATGGTTTAAGTTTTCAAGATATGAATAAGCAGGTATTTGTATTTGTAGTATGCGGAGCCAAAGAACATGTAGATACCTTACATCTATCGATTAAATACCTAAAAAAATATTCTAAACAAGAAATTTGGGTCATAACAGATAGCAGTAGAAATGAGGTGACAATAGAACATGCTACCATTATAGATGTTAAAACTCCCGAATATCTCAACCACCATCAGGCAAGTATTTATCTGAAAACCGGCATTCATAAATTTGTTCCAAAAGGAAATCTATATTGTTATTTAGATACAGATGTTATCGCTGTCTCAACTGCTTGTGATGATATATTTAGCCAATTTAATAGCCCCATAATTTTTGCGCCAGATCATTGCAGGGTAAGGAAATTCAGTTCATATGCTGTTAACTGTGCTTGCTTACAAAGCAGAGAAATAGATCGAAAAAAATTTACAGATTTCGTTAAAGCGGTTCAAGTAAACACGATAACAAATGAGTATTTGAATGAAAAAAACAAGATACTTCAACTCCATTTTGATGCACTAAAAAAATCATTTTTAAAAAAAATTTATACCGCTTTTCGTTACTTCACCAGCTTTCCTATTTTTAAGCTCAATACTGATTTTTACTTTAATAAGAAAACAAGAACTTGGCATTACCGCACAGGCGAAGTTGTTATGTACGAAATGAATATTGAACACATGCAAAAGTCCACCGGACTTGAGTATAATAAATGGACTCAAAAATGGCTAAACAAGCAAGGGGAAGATATTTGGTATGATGAATGCAATCACCTGATTGACTGCATTCACCAAACATTTGGAATTTCAATAACTGATAAAAACTGGCAACATTGGAATGGTGGCGTATTTTTATTTAATGATGCGAGTTGCGATTTTTTAGATGCATGGCACCATAAAACCATGACCATATTTTCAAATAGTCGCTGGAAAACCAGAGATCAGGGAACACTTATAGCTACAGCATGGGAATTTGGCTTAGCTAAGCACCCTACTTTATCTAAACGTTTTAATTTTATAGCAGATTATAACAATGCTGGTGTGCAAGTAGATCAAATGAATAATCTATTAACAGATGATGGATTTATTCATTCACATCAGGCATGCTTAATACATGTATACCATCATTGGATGGATAAAGAATGGTCTATTTGGCAATGGATTGAATCCAAATTATAACACAATTTTGTATGCGTATGATATTCCAAAATAAACAACTAGCTTATGAATTTAACAAAAATGGATTTTGTGTAATACCAAATTTTCTTGCCAGTGAACAATTGCTTAAAATCGATGACATCTATGATGAACTTGGATTAGATAAATTAACTGAAATTTATTCAAATATTAAAGATAGAGATACTGCAGTTAATGAACAAATTGATACAAGCTTAGTAGAAATATATAAGCCTTCTTTACAAAAACATTTTATTAACTATAGAACCGGAGGGGGAGCATTTTTAATAAAGGGTACAGGGGAAAGTAGCGTTTCATCACTTCATCAAGACTGGAATGTGGTAGATGAAACCAAATTTCAATCTATGTGCGTTTGGTGCCCACTGGTAGATGTAGATCAAGAAAATGGATGTATTCAAGTAGTTTCAGGCACCCATAAATGGTTTAATTCCATCAGATCTATCAATATTCCTTCAATATTTATAAATTTTGAAGATGTTAAAGATAGGTTAGTTTCCATACCTGCCAAACGAGGAGATGCCGTTGTTTTTTCTCACAATATATTCCATGGATCATTGCCAAATAATTCAACTCATATTAGGCCTGCTGCCTCGGTGAGTGTGCTCACAAAAGGTGCTGAGGTAATTCATTATTACAAAGTAGAAAATGAAATACACATTTTACATGCAGAAAACTTTTTTAATGATACTGTTCATCAACTTTTCCAACAGGTAAATGCTCCACTTCAAGTTCTCCGGCGAGAAAAACTTGATGAAAAAAAAATTATTACACAAGAATCCTTCAAACAGATGTACAAGAGAAAAAGCAATCCAATCAATAAATTAATTGATTTTTTTATTGGCAATTAAGTTGTTTTGAATATTTTAACTACTCTCCTATCAACTTATTATATTTGTTAGAATTATCTTGTTTTGTCAATATTCTGCACCATATCAACACGATCACATTTATTTAAATCACTTGCATTAGCAGATGGTTTAAATCAATTTGGATATAAACTCAGTATTCTGCTTATAGATGAGAGCGAAGATGCCTTGTTTGATATTCCAGACTATGTGAATATTTCAAATTTAACAGCTATTAAAGAAAGTGCCGGCCTAGAAATTATAAAAAAATACAGTCAAAATAAAGATAAGTTAAGGTGGGCCTTAAAACCAATTTGGCTGCTAGAGTTATTAAATAAATACGATAAGATTATCTATGTAGATAATGATATTTATTTTTATGCTAACCCAAGCTTTTTATTCGACGAGTTAAACTCAAGCAAGCTACTGCTTACTCCACATTTCTACCCTGCCAACCCAGAAAAAATGCAAAACTGGCTAGAGGCAAATTTTAAGGTAGGATTGTATAACGCAGGCTTTATTGCCACAAATAAGCATGCAAAAGAAATGCTTCATTGGTGGGCTAAATGTTGTTTATATAAACTCACTAAAAGCACTTCAAGAGGCTTATTTGATGATCAAAAGTACCTAGACTTGCTGCCCATTCAATTTGAAGGCATTCAAATACTTAAACATAAAGGTTGCAACCTTGCTGGCTGGAATAGCATGAATTATCAGACTCAAGGAGATAATATGACCCTAAAAATTGAGCATGTTTATCCTGTTATTTTTATCCACTTTGCAGACCTAAGTATGCGAAAATTTTCAAAACCAACATCAGCGTTTTTCCCTTACTACCAATTATATATTAGCAAATTGCGTAAATATAAAAGCAATTACACTTTCAATAAAAAACAAGTAACTTGGTATCAAATAAGCAGTTTTATAGATTTTCTAATTTGGAACCTTAAAAGAATCATAGATTAATGTACATCAAAATCAATAGCGCATGGCCAAGTTAAAAAATCAAATAGCGCAATCTATTCCTAAGATAAGGAATATCTATATCCTTTTATCTGTCATTGTGCTGGTGGTATTTGGCAATACCATACAAAATGGATATAATATGGATGATGACTTAGTTACCCAACAACATAGATATACTTCAAAAGGCTTTGCTGGAATTAAAGATATTATTTCTAATAGCTACTACAGCAATAATAGTGATATTGTATTTGGCTACCGACCCATTACACACATAACTTTTGCTATCGAACATCAGATATTTGGAGAAAATGCCTCTATGAGTCATTTAATTAATCTAATTCTTTATCTGGTAAGTGTATGCTTGTTTTTTCATTTATTATTGAAATGGTTTGGTCCTACTCAATTTTGGATTCCTGCCATTGCCGCATCTGTCTTTGCAGTACATCCCATTCATACAGAGGTTGTAGCCAGCATTAAAAATAGAGATGAAATATTAGCCTTATTACTAGCCATTACAAGTGCAATTACATTGTTTTCTTATTATGAAAATAAGAAATGGTATAACTATCTATTCTTTCTGTTACTTTTCCCTTTAGCACTTCTTTCTAAAAAATCTGTATACCCACTCATTGTTGTACTCCCACTTATTACTTATTTGGTGAATCCAATAAGCATAAAAAGGATAGCAATGGCCTTTTTTATTGTTGCCATACCAGCTTCCTATATTGTAGCAGACTTTTTGTGGGTTCAATTTATTAGCATTTATAGCATTACCAGCCTATTATTTATAGTAGGAATTTCTTTCATATACCTGCGTCAACAACCTTCATTGCTGAGTAAGTGTAAACAACTATTAAAGCATACATCCATCTATTTGGTATTAGCCAGTTTACTCTCAATTTCAGGATTTTATCTCAATGAATCTATATTCCATGCAATGGCAATTCTGATTGCTTTAGGTATCAACTATCAAGATAAACAGGCTTCTTCTTATTTTTTAATTGTACTCAATACAATATTATCCTGGCAATATTTGGATCCCGAGGCCGCATCTATAACAGTTGTATATGCTGTCTATTTAGGATTTAAACAAGTAAAGGCCGAAACAAAAGACTGGAAAAGTATTATCACAATTTTTATTGCCATTCTTTCATTCATATTTATAAAAGAAGGGATAGCAGCTATTCTTATATTCATTCAAATCCTAGTATTCTTTTTTCTAAACCAAAAAAATCCAATTTATGGATTACTCCTCATACTTGTTTCAATAGTAGTTAGTTTTATATCATTTAATATCCCCATCTACCAATATATCCTATTGCTCATTTCATTGATGTATGTGGTTAAACAGTATAAAGATAATATCAATGAATATTTAACAAATTACATGTTAATCATAGTTCTCTCAATTACACCATTATTCACAAGCATATACCATCACAGAACTAACTCACAACTTATTGACCATACAATTTCTGCATTTAAGCCATCAGATGCCAGTGAAATTCAAAGAACCATTCAAAAAAATGTAATAACAAGTAATTTAAAAGAAGGTAGAACTTTAAATTATATTGAAAACACCTTAGTTGCAACACATACACCAGTTGAAAAATTAGCTACAGGTATTGTTACGCTTGGTGAATACCTCAGACTCATGGTATTCCCCTATGAGCTTTCGTTTTATTATGGATATGCCAAAATAAAAACCGCTCATCCAGCAGATTTTTTGGTTTGGTTTTCTTTATTACTTCATCTATTATTATTGGTATTACTTCTCAAATTAGGATATAAAAATAAGGCATTTATTGGGGGCTTACTTTGGTACTTCACTAGTATTTTCATATTTAGTAATTACATTGAATTAGTTGCTGGTATGGTAGGTGAGCGATTAGCCTATACCGCATCTGCTGGATTGTGCATTGCCTTTGCTGCTTTAATTATATCCGTAAAGCCAATTTTAAGTTTCAAAAAACCTAGCTATGTTGAGTATCTCTTGATACTCATCCTACTTGTTTTTGGCACAAGAAGTGCATTAAGGAATAATGAATGGGAAAATCCAATCACCTTGATGGAAAGTGATATCACTCATCTCGAAAATTCCGCACAGGCTAATCATTTACTTGCCATCAATTTACTTTATACCGCCCAAATAGAAAACATTCCAACTAAGTCTGCCATAGCCATAGAAAAAGCTAAAATGCATTTGGAAAAATCTATTGAAATATATCCCTATTTCTTCAATACACATTACGAATTAGCTAAGGTGTACATCAATGAATCGAATTGGCTAAAGGCAAAACAAAAACTAAGTGACGCACTTGCCTTAGATAGCACAAATCTATTTGTGCTAGAGGCCATTACTAAAGTTTGTTTTGAACTCAATCAAGCAGAGGAAACAGAGCTATACGCAAATCGCTATCTTTCATATATCCCTCAAAACGAAAATATTCATGAATTATTAGCCTTCATTATGTTTACCAATAAACAATATGAAAAAGCACGTAGCTATGCTAGAAGGGGATTAAATTACTTTCCTTCTGGCGCTAATCTATTGCCTCTATTAAAGGATATAGAAACGAAGATATCAGAACAAGTCAATACAAATTAATTATTCAGCTTACAAAAAAAATCCCAGCATGCATACAGCATACTGGGATTTTTTCTTCATATAAGTAATTACTGACAACCAAATAATAGCTTGGTTTTTTTATCGGTTTGATCGGCAACAGATGAGTAGTTTTTCTTTCTAACTGTAAGCTCTATATCAAATAAAGTATAACCTGCAGGAACAGATAAAAAACTATTTGGAATCATCGTGATTTTAAATCGTCCATCTGCCAAACGTTTCATTTTTAATTTTGAGTTATCTGTTACTTTAAAGAACTTATTTGGTTCAATAGTAATGGATGCACCCAAACTATCTTTGGCAGTGGCAACTATGTGCATGTATACATCACCATCGTTTAAGTTCTTCATGCTTAGCTTTGGCTCATTCGGATTATCATAAACAAGGGTAGTAATTTGGTCTCCAAAAACTGTTCTTGGTATCGCATATAAAATCCCTCTCTCTACAGATGGTGGATCAATGGTTAAATTAAAGTCTTCTGTTTTTACATCTGGGTCTCCATAACCGCCACCATCTTTAGGTTTAACCAAAAAGCTTATTCCTTGAGCATAAACTACAGAAGCCTCTACCCCATAAAATTCAGTAGGTATCATTTCATAATACCAAACATTTGGACCCTTTGATTCATCTTTACGCATGATCAATCTGTCATTACTGCTTTTCCATGGCTTATCTCCAGTCCCATTTACCAAGGAATCAACCCTTGCTTCCACAGGTTTCCATGTCCATATATAATAGGGGCCATCAGGCTTAGCTTTCATGTCATCTGCTGTAGCAGCAGTTGCCTTGCTAATATCGCAATAAATGCGAACCGGCTTTGTTACATCTGGTTTTTTAGGTTCAACCCAGGCTACCTGAGCAACCAATGTATAGGATGTAAATAAAGTAAATATAGTAGCTAATATGCTTTTCATAATTAATTATTTTTTTACAAATGAAACACTGTACGACATAGCTTTTTCTGCACCACAGCTAAGCGAACTAGCAAAATTTAGCTGAGGCGTTGGCGAAAGTAAGTTTTTTCCTATAACCACTTCACTTGCCATGATCCCATTTAGATCCTTTAAAATGATTTTTGAAGGATACCTATTATCATCAAAACTCCACTTTCCATTGCTTAGCACAAAAAGATTTAGGACCAAATTTGCTGTATCTACAGAAAAAGTGCTATCGGTGGTATTAAAATTAATATTGGGGACCTGACCCGTTTCTGCCGTTAGAAAATCTGAAATATCCATAGACTCCTTCACCAAAGATTTTTCATCAATTTGAAGGGCAGTGGTCATTTTCCAAGTACCATTTAAAGCCTCTGCAATCTTTTCTGGAGAGGTGATAGGCGATGCAACTTCTTTGCTATCATCATATGGTTTTTTACAAGCAAAAACCAATAATCCAACCAACATAATAGTTGTTCCAATTACATTTATTTTTTTCATACTCTTTATTATTAATTACATCCTCCCTCAGGGTTAAATATAAAGCCTTGAACCGTTCCAGCAGATGAAGGGAACTGCAATACCATACCCGGACAATTCCACGGTGCATTGCGAATGGTTGATGAAGTTGAATGAAATGCACCAATTCTTTTCAATTGTGTAATGCGATCACCCTCTAAATGCATTTCTAATCTTCTTTGTAATCTCACCTCATTAACTAAATCTGAACCACTTAAACCTGATAGCGACACGTATTTTGAACTCGTAGCGCCATAAGCCCTTTTCACAATTAAGCCTAAATCTACAATAGACAAGGCAGAATTAGATTGCAAGGCATGTATTTCTGCACGCATCAATAACATATCTGTTAATGTTAAATAAGGTGTGGCAAAATTATTGAGATTAAATTTAGTAGAAACCTTAATTTCATTAGGCTGTCCAGGATTAATTAAAGCTGCAAACTTCCTTCTTCTGTCTGTGGTATCTGCAGATAATAAATTGTATAATTCAGTGGAGATGCCAATGGTAGGTAAATTTTGGTCATTTCTGTAAGCGCCTTTAAAACCAGCACCTCTTGCATTAATATCATAGGCAGAGTTAGTAGTAACAAACCCAAAAATAATTTCGCTTTCTACATCTGCTCTATTAAAGCGATTTAAACTATCACTTAAGGTATATCCTGATCCTATTACTTCATTTAATAAAGGTAATGCTGCAGCATAATCTCCTTTGGTAAAATAAACCTTGGCAAGCAATGCCTTTGCTGCATTTCTATTGGCATAAACACCATTGCTTTCTGGCAATAAGCCAATGGCTTTCTGAAGATCTGAAATTATTAAAGCATAATTACTCGCCACACTTGTTCTTAAAACAACCTCATTTTTTGCCCTAACTCTTTCAATAATACCTAAATGACTATTATCTGGAGTAAAACCTGCCGGTTGCGCCCAAAGCTTTACCGTTTCAAAATGACAGAGTGCACGTAAAAAAGCAGCCTCACCTTGCAAGCGCTCTTTCTCTCCCGCTGCAAAGGTAACTTGGTCATAATACAAATCCATCACATTTACCCTGTATACAGTAAAGTATGGTTGTGAATACGCATTGTTAGAAGTCCCATTAAATTGAGCCACACTCCTATTAAAAATAGCCGTTGTATTTCCATCATTATTTAATGGTCTGGTAACATCATCAGCTAATAAATCTGAGATTACCTGAAACTGACCGCCCATCATATTTGCGCAAGCATCATAACAGGAATTCAATAATTTCTGCATGTCTTCTGCAGATTGAATGGCTTCTGCAGGGTCTAAACCAAAAGACGGATCTGGTTCTACATCCAATCCTTTTTCACAGGCAGAAAAAGAGGCAACAATTAATAAAGTAATTGTACCTAATAAAATTTTATGGATTAATTTTTTCATGTTCATTCAATTAGAAAGTGGCTATAATTTGAAAATTATACGTACGTTCCTGTGGTGCATTAAGGTAATAGGTTCCTTGCGATTGCATATTTCTAGAAGTATTGATATTCCCTTCACCATCTCTTGCAATCTCTGGATCTAAGCCCGGATAATTTGTTAGTACAAATAAGTTAGTACAAATAAAAGCAAGCCTTGTGCTAGTCATTTTTGCTTTCTTTGACCATTTTTCTGGTAAGTTATAACCAACCGTTAAGTTTCTTAATCTTAAAAAGCTGGCATCATATAACCACATAGGGGTATTATACTGCCAATAATCTGGCAAACCATATGTTGAAGCGTCTAAAGTTAAACGCGGAAATGCAGCAACATCTCCTGGTTCTCTCCATCTATCTGCTACTTCCGGGCGAGAGTTCCAGAAACTCATAACACCCAACTGGCGTTTAGCAGAAGCATCATAAATATTACCCCCAATTTGATAAACAAACAATAAACTCAAATCCCAATTTTTGTATTTAAAATTGTTTGTAAAGCCACCAACTGCTTTAGGTAAAATGCTACCAACCGGCACACGATTATTGGCACTCCACTGAAATGTTTGGTTACCCTCTTTATCTAAATAGACTGGTCTTCCAGTGGCTGGATCAACATGAGAAAATCTTACCAAGTAATAAGTTCCAACTGGCATTCCTACTACTACCCTGGTATCATTTGTTCCACCACTCACTGCTTCTTCAGTATAGGCCCCAGTGCTTGTTATTTCATTAAAGTTACGGGCAATATTTGCCATAACACTCCAGGTAAAGTTAGATTTCCTAATTAAGTTTGCTCTTAAACTAAACTCAGCTCCATAGTTTCTAATCGCACCCACATTGTCGTAATAATTTCCGAAACCAACAGATGGATCCAGATTTAAATTCATGATCACATCAGTAGTACGTTTATCATAAAATTCTACGGTTCCTGAGATTTTATTATTAAAAAAACCAAAATCTAATCCTGTGTTAAATGTCCAAGAAGTCTCCCATCTTAAATTAGGATTTTCCAATTGGGTAGGATAGAGCGTTGGATTTCCATTATATGAAATAGCCGAATTAGCCTGAAAGAATCCATATCTGGCATTTGGATCAAAATCTGAATTTCCAGATCTTCCATAAGAAGCACGGAACTTAAGTAAAGAGAGCTTTTTAAAATCTTCCAAAAATCTTTCTTCATTCACAATCCAAGCACCTGAAAGAGAAGGGAAGAAACCATATCTATGGTTATCCCCAAATCTAGAAGAACCATCATAACTAAAGGCAAAGTTTAAGAAGTACTTATCTTTACTGTTATAATTAATCCTTCCAAAGAAACGCTCAAATTTCCATTCACTAGGTACAATGTAAAACTTTTGATTATTATCTGTTTTTCTACCATCTGTAATAAATCCAGATGCGCTGCGCTCTACTATATTATACCCTTGTGTAATAGATTGCTGACGCTCAAAACCTCCAACAATATCAAATTTATTTAATTTA
This sequence comes from Bacteroidota bacterium, assembly GCA_947459415.1. GTDB lineage: Bacteria > Bacteroidota > Bacteroidia > UKL13-3 > UKL13-3 > B1. The sequence continues at coordinate 10,137 of CANHDN010000018.1, read as the reverse complement.
TTAATTTTGTATCGATAAGATAGTTGAGCCAAATAATTGTAGTTATTGGTATATCTAAAATTTTTGGTGCTTATAGAAGTGGTGTCAGAACCATTTGCCCTGGTCAATTCTTGTGGAGCAAACTGATCATCTGAAATGTGCTGATAGTCATAATTACCCTGCACCCTTGCTTTTAAATTTTCTGTGATTTCATAGTCAAATGCCATATTTCCAATGGTTCTTTGTTCATTAGTAACCCACTTAAATTGCTCAAGCATCATGATTGGGTTGGTTCTAAAACCAGCATCAGAATTATTAAATAAGAAATAACTGCCATCTGGATTACGAATTGGGTAAAACGGCAAGGCAGAAGACATAACCAATCCATATCCACCGCTCCATCCGCTGTATACCCTTCTATTGTCTCCATTAGTGAAAGAAGTTCCCAATTGCATTTTCAATTTCTTTGAAATTTGATAATCTAAATTAATCCTTCCAGAAATTTTATCATATGAATTTCCTTTTATGAAAGTTTCATTCTTATTATAAGATAAACTTGAATATAAAGACAGATTTTCCCATCCTTTAGAAAGGGTTATATCGTGTTGATGTTTTACCCCAACCTGAGTTAACTCATTATACCAATCTGTATTATTATTTCTTGCTTCGTCCCAAGTCATGTTATTAATACCAAATTTACTAAAATCTGGTTTGCCTGTATTTCCATCATTAATCCATGCCTCTTCCATTAAATTAAGTAATTCATCCCTGCTTACTAACCTAGGTTTTGCAGAGGGAGTTGAAAAGCCCATTTGCGCATTATAAGTTACACGGGTTTTTCCTTTCCCTGCACGTTTGGTAGTAATTAAAATTACTCCATTGGCACCTCTAGATCCATAAATAGCAGTAGCAGCAGCATCTTTTAATACTTCAATACTTTCAATATCATTCGGATTAATGGTGGCTAAAGGATTAAAATTGGCCCCACCCGCATTTCCAAAAGAACTATAATCTTGGGTCATTGGGATTCCATCTATCACATACAAGGGATCTCCACCAGCAGAAATCGATGATATACCCCTGATTCTAATAATACTTGGTGAACCAGCTAATCCACTACCTTGGGTAACTGAAACGCCCGCTAATTTTCCTTGCATAGCTTGTTCAAAACTTTGAACCGGCAAATCATTTAATTCCTTTTGCCCAATTTTTGAAATAGAAGAGGTAATTTCTCTTTTAGTTTGGGTACCATAACCAACCACAATAGCCTCATCTAATTGGTTCTCGTCTGCTTTCAGAACTACATTTAAAATCAAATTCTGACCTGCAGCAAGCTCAATGTTTTTGAACTCATTTTTCATGCCCACATATTGAAAACGTAATCGGTATTTACCCGGATTTAACCCATTAATCACAAATTGACCTTCTATGTCTGTTTGTGCACCACTTTTTGTACCCTCCACAATAACTGTTGCACCAATTAAAGGTTCCGATTTACTATCGGTTAATTTCCCTTTTATACTCTGAGCTTGAACTCCCAAAGCTAAAAAGAAACCGAAAATTGAAAGTAGAATTGTTCTCATATTACTTATATAAAATTATTTTTTTTGTTACGTTACCTCTTTTAGCATGCAAGGTTAAATAATAGGTTCCTGCCGATAAATGAGCAATTGATATATGCCCATCATGAATAGAATTGCCGCTAAGCATGGTTCTGCCCATGATGTCTGTAATTTCAAAACTAACCAATGAAATATCAGATGCTATGTATATATCCCCTGTGTTTGGATTTGGAAAAACAGTGATGTCTGTATAATCATTTATTTCTTCAGTACTCGTTAATGGCTGAATAAATGGCTTGTCTTGTCTTTTATCTGTTAAGAGCAAATACTTACCAGGCTTCAATTGAACCGAATCAGTGGTAGTATTAAAAAATATTGAATCACCCTCAAAATAATTATACCACCACCCCGTATGATTTACCTTTCTAATTAACAAAGAATTAGAGGTTCCAAAATTAGCAGCAGCATATACACTCAAGGCACTGTCTGTTATTAAAATTGTTTTAACAGGGGCTGATAAACTATGTGTTATATTTCCACTTGCAAAAACCTTATTATTATTTTTTAGCGCATTCATGGCCGCATACACATCATAAAGTCTTTTTCTGGGTGCCTGCTTCATATAATCCCACCTGATGGGTTTATTAGCGAGCCTACAATTGTTATTTACAGTACCATCTACACAAGTATTAATACTATAAGGATAACCTAATTCGCCAAACTGCCAAATCATATATGGGCCAGGCATAGCAGCAAGTATTACTGCAGCTGCCTCACAACGCTCCAAGGCTGTAAGAGTATCTTTCACATTATAGCTTGCAGAGGTGAAGCCAAAGTTTAAATTTTTATACATTAACCTTTCTTCATCATGACTTTCTGCATATCGAATTAAATTTGGAGCTAACCAGCCTCTGTGTTGCCATAAGGCAGGCCTCAAATCTGATGAATATCCCATGGTTGCCTCATTAAAAGCATGATTAATATTCCCCCAAAACATGAATCCATAATCAGAAAGAACCTTCTCTTCACTATTATCGGCAAAATGCTCTAAAATTAAATAACAATCTTGGCAGCTGGGTCTAAGCTTATCAGCAATTCGTTTCCAAATATTAATTCTACTTTGATCGTAGGCTCCCCATGCTCCCACATCAGTTGGATTATTTCTTTGTGTAAAACCCTTAGATAAATCAAATCTATACCCATCAATCTTGTATTCGTTGATCCAATATTTTACAACCGTATCTACAAAATTTTGGGTCAATACACTTTCATGGTTAAAATCGTAGCCCACGTTAAATGGATGTTTGGCATCTTCATTAAACCATGGATTATTTTGAGGTTTGCCTGTACTATTATTAAAATACATTCTAACCATGCTACTTTGCCCAAATGAGTGATTTAGAACCATATCCATAATAACCGCAATCCCATTTTGGTGACATACATCAATGAATTCTTTCAACTTATCTTTCGTACCATAATATTTATCGGGCGCAAAATAAAAGGCTGTATTATACCCCCAACTCTCATTGCCTTCAAATTCATTAAATGGCATTAACTCTATGGCATTAATGCCTAATCTTTTAAGGTATGCAATGGTATCTATTAAAGATTGATAATTATGTTTTCCCACAAAATCTCTAATCAATAATTCATATACAATTAAATTATTGGATGCAGGTTTTTTAAAATTGGTGACAAGCCAATTGTAAGGTTTCTGGGCAGTTTGCAAGACAGAAACATATTGGCTGGTTTTACCAAACGGATATCTTTTTAAATTAGGATAGGTTTCTGCATCAATATAGGAATCATTATTCCCGTCCAATAATTTATCTGCAAATGGGTCGGCAACACGCAATTGCTGTTTGTCTATCACATATTGAAAAGCATATTCTTGCCCAGGAACCAAACCAGTTATGGGCAACCAGTATCTTGATCCGTCTGGCGTTCTGGTCATTTCATAAGTTGGATCTAATTCCCAATTATTAAAATCGCCAATAACATATACAAAACCTTTTTGGGGTGCCAAAAACTGAAGCAATACAGAACTATCACTTAAATAATTTATTCCATCTACCACGCCAAGTGGAGGAACTCCTACCGAAGAACTTACCGCACTCCTTACCACAACCAAGCTAGAATCTGCATAAGATTTCCCATTATTAACCAAATTGGTTTTAATCCAATGTTTTCCAAATCCCATAGTTGCACCAGTTAAAAAGGTATCCAACGTTTGAACAGACTCCTTAGATGAAACATTTACACCATTGATGCTTAAAGAAATAGAAGCTGGTTCTGAGCTTTGAATAAAATACTTTAAGGTATCGTTTGCATATAAAATTTGAGGGCTACCAAAAGGACTTGTGGTAATATTATATTTAAAACTGCCATCACTGATAGCAACAAAAATATCTGACCCATCACTGTTTCTACCCACCTTACTGCCATCTGCATTTCTAAACACAAAGGATAATTTTTGAACGCGTTCAGAACTAGGAACACCATAAAAATTAGCAATATTCACCGATAGTTGGAATAAATTATTCCCCATGGCTGTCATTCGCACACGTGAGTCATCTGTTCCCCAATTTCCTTGCACATATCTCCAATCTGTTGCAGAAGTGCTTAAATTAGTAATTACTCCAGTGTGCGCATAGACCACACTTTGGCCAAGCAAAGCTCCATTTCCTTTACTAGCGTCAAATGTAATAACCACCTGTTGAGATTGAGTTGGAAAAGCAGGATTTAAGGATACAACTTGAGCCTTCACTGCCATGCTTGCTGAAAAACTCAAGAGTAAGAGTAGGGTATTTATTCGATTTATTTTCATGCTTTTTTCTCGATGCTCATGCGAATAAAAAAAAAATAAGTGTATTTCCGACACTTTTTTTTTGTTTTATTTACAATTTCTTTATTTTCGTTCAACAAATTTTACAATTACACATGAAAAAAATTTTACTATTGAGTGCTGCTCTCGTAATGATTTCGGGAGTTTATGCAAAAAAAGTTAAGATTTCCGTTGACATGACGGGCAAAACAGTGGATACAAGTGGCGTTCACGTTGCTGGTAACTTTCAAGGTTGGAACCCTGGTTCAACCCCATTAACTTTAGAATCTGGAAACATCTATTCAACATTCATTGATGCCCCAGCAAATCAAGTTATTCAGTTCAAATTTATTAATGGAAATGCTTGGAGCAAAAGTGAAGGAGTTCCTTCTTTAAATCAAGTAGGTAACCAAACCAATGGTGGTAGCAACGATAATCGTTGGTTTTATGTAGATTCAATTGCCAATGACACTTCTGTAATCCCGGCTATTGTATTTGGCGGAAACGCGCCAGCGGGAAAATTTGCCGTTCGCTTTGCGGTAGACATGCAATTACAAACCGTTAATTCAAATGGTGTGCGTATTGCAGGTAGCTTGCAAAGTTGGAATGAAAAAGCAACCAGTATGGCAAACTTATTTAACAACAATAAAGTGTATGAGTGGATCGCCTACTTAGATTCAGCTGCTTACCAATACAAGTTTATCAATGGTAATACTTGGGGTGGTGCAGAAAGTGTTCCAAGCGCTTGTGGTGTTGGTAACGACAAAAACCGCGAAATAATTGTAAATGCATCTGTTGCCTTTAAAGTATGTTTTGCTTCTTGTACTCCATGTCCTACTGCTCCTATCCCTACTTTCAATGCTACATTTGTAGTAGATATGTTAAACAACGACTGTGATGGTGGATTTGATTCAGTTTCAGTTGCAGGTGGAAGAACCGAAATTACCAATTGGGGAAGTGGTGTTAAATTAAACAAAATTGGTAATACCAGCATTTATGGTGTTACACTTACCATGGATTCAGGAGAATTTGAATTTAAATTCCGTTTCCACAAAAATGGAAATACTAACTGGGAAGGTATTGCAAACCGTAAATGGGTTTTAGCTAAGCATGATACCTTAGGCTTAACTTGCTTTAACTCTAGTACACCAGGTGGTTGTATCCCTAAACCAGCTAGCTCTGATATCAAATTTATGGTAGACCTTAGCAATGAAACTCCAGACGGACAAGGAAGAGTATATGTAATGGGTAACTTTACTACACCTAACTGGCAAAATGGAGCTATTCGTTTAAGTCCGGTAGCTGGCAAACCTGGTTTTTATGCAACCACAGTAAATATTTGCCCTGGTTCATTTGCTTTCAAGTTTGTAAACGGAGACTCATCAGTTAACGCTTCTGAAGAAGACTTTAAAGATACAACTCAACGTGCTTGTGTGGTTTCAAATGGCGTTGGTGGATTTAACCGTATCCATACACGTACTACTGCTAACCCTATTACTATTGCATATGTATTTAATACTTGTACGGTTGCAGACACTTCTACAACTGGCTTAGTAGATAGAAACAATTTAATGGGTAATGTAAAATTATATCCTAACCCAAGCAATGGCGTTGTAAATATTGAGTTCAATGATTTTGCAAACTCTCATGATGTTATCATTACAGATATTGCAGGTAAAAACATTGCAAGCTACAATCAAATTGCAGACAATAGCTTAGTAATAAATAGCAAAGAATTATCAAATGGTATTCATTTTGTTAAAATTACAAACAACCGTGGAGAAGCTAAAACTTTGAAACTAATTGTTCAATAATAATTGCATACAAGCATAAAAAAAGCCCGTTAATCGGGCTTTTTTTATGCAATTTACTTTGATCAAACTAGGATTTAAACTGATAAAGTTTAGAAGGTTTAAACATGGTCCCCTTCTGTTTTTCGCTTAACTCAGTTAAGTTATCTTCCTTCTTAATACGTTTTATAAAATTCCGCTTATCAAAACTAGTATTAAAAATAACTTCATATAAATTTTGTAAATTTTTAAGTGTAAACTTTTGAGGAAGCAATACTTTGGCAAACATTTCTTCTTCAAAATCGCGCCTTAAATTTTGGTAGGCTTGCTTCACAATTAAATTATGATCAAAAGCCAAAGAAGGAACGCGTTTAGCATTTTTCCAAACCACATTTTGAGCAAATGAACCTGGAACTGGCCTAATCATTTCTTTCCTTACTAAAGTATAATAGGTAACTGTAATAACCCTAGCATCTGGATCCTGTCGGTATAAATGTAACCACTCTTTATCTTTTGCTTGTTTCACGCGCATAGGATCTCCAAAACAACCAGACTGACGCAGATTAAGCCCAGAAACATGAGTTAATTCATCTAAAACACGCTTTGCGGCATCATTCAAATCTTCCTCATCATTAACCAAATCTCCGGGTAATGCAAACTGGGCAACAAAAGATTTATTTCCTGTTAAACTGGGTTTTTTTTGCTCAATTAATAGTACCTCCAACTTATTAAACTGCTCGTCGTAACCAAATATGACGCAGTCTACAGATATGTGATTTCTGAAAGTATTTTTTTTCATGTTTATGCCTACTCCAAATATAGAATTTTAATTGAGTTTGGCAAATGTACATAAAGTGTACTGAAAACACTTATCACTTTTTTTTATTTGGAAATCAAATCCTAAACCCTATATATTTACAAAAATTTCATACCACCATACCCATGAAAAAAATTACATTCTTATCTGTTTTTGCCTTTCTTTCAATTGCCTTGCAGGCACAAACTTTAAATAAAAGTTTGTCTGCCGTTACTTCCATTACAGAAATAGAAGAAGGTATTATTCTGAATACAGGAAACGGAAATGTTAAGGTACAAGTATACTCTCCAACCGTTATTCGCATTCAAGCAAGTAAAGAAAAATCTTTTAATACCTTTAGCTATGCAGTCATAGCAAATGCAGTTAAAAGTAATTTCAAATTACAAAAGGAAGAAAACAAGTTAGTAATACAAACAGATTCTTGCCTATTAGAAATTAATAAAAATCCATTAAGATTTACCTTAAAAGACAAATTGGGTAATGTCTTAAATGAAGATGAGAAAGACTTTGGAACATCTTGGATTGGCGAAGAAGTTACTACCTATAAGAAAATGCAAGAAGATGAAAAATTCATTGGTTTAGGCGAAAAAACAGGTAACCTAAATAGAAGAGGAGAAGCTTATACCAATTGGAATACAGACTTTTTTGCCTACCCAAGTAATGGAGACCCCTTATATGCTACCATTCCATTTTTCATAGGTATTCATCACAATAAGGTGTATGGGATCTTTTTAGATAACACCCATAAAACACATTTTAACTTCGGCGCTTCAAACAATCGTTTTTCAAGCTTCACGGCAGAATTAGGAGAGATGAATTATTACCTTATTGCCAACTCATCGGTTGAAGGAATCATTCAATCATACACAGACCTAACTGGTAAAATGGAAATGCCTTCGCTTTGGAGTATTGGCTTTCAGCAATGCAGGTATAGTTATTACCCAGATAAAGAGGTAATCTCATTGGCAAAAACATTTAGAGAAAAGAAAATACCTGCAGATGTAATTTATTTTGATATTCATTACATGGATCAATACAAAATTTTTACTTGGGATAATAATAGGTTCCCACAGCCTAAAAAAATGCTCGACGAATTAGAGGGCATGGGATTCAAAAATGTAGTGATTGTAGACCCAGGAATAAAAGTTGAAAAGTCTTACAAGGCCTTTGAAGAGGGCGTAAAGAATGATTTATTCCTTAAATACCCTGATGGCAGCAATTATACCGGGCAGGTTTGGCCAGGATGGTGCCATTTCCCAGATTTCACAAATCCTAAGACCAGAGATTGGTGGGGAGCTTCTTTTAAAGGTTATATTAATGATGGCATTGATGGCTTCTGGAATGACATGAATGAACCTGCTACCTGGGGTCAGCGCTTTCCAGATTTAGTAGAAGCAGATTTTGATGGAAAAAAAACATCTCATAGAGAATGGCATAATGTATATGGTATGCAAATGGCCAGAAGCACCTTTGAAGGATCCAAAAAATTATTGGGTGGCAAAAGGCCTTTTATCTTAACGCGCGCTGCTTATAGCGGCATACAGCGCTATTCGGCCATTTGGACTGGTGATAACCGCCCAGAAGATGATCATATGATGGCAGGTGTGCGCCTAGTAAATAGCCTTGGCTTAAGTGGTGTTGCCAATGCGGGGTATGATGTGGGTGGATTTGCAGGTGAAGCAAGCAAAGAGCTATTTAGCAGGTGGATGCAAATTGGCGCTTTTTGCCCTTTCTTCAGAAGTCATAAAATGATTGATGCCAAAGACAGTGAGCCATGGAGCTACGGAGAAAAAGTAGAAGAAATTGTGCGTAATTATATTTCATTTAGATACAAGCTCATGCCTTATTTGTATTCCAGTTTTTATGAGTCTACCCAAAATGGAATGCCGGTTGCCAGAAGTTTAGCCATCAATTATACGCACGATCCAATGATTTATGATTGGAAATACCAAAATCAATATTTGTTTGGCCAGTCTATTATGGTGGCTCCGGTTGTAAGCAATAAAGAAATTAATAAGGTATACCTGCCTGCCGGAGATTGGTATGATTTGAATACAGAACGAAAATATTCCGGCAAACAAGAGTTATATGTGGAAACACCTATGGAAACATTGCCCTTATATGTAAAAGGTGGTGCCATTATTCCTATGCAATCTGTGGTTCAAAGTGCCAAGGAAATGCCACATGATACCTTGTATTTACATGTGTATATGGGCAGTGCCAACAATGCATTTATGTATTATGAAGATGCGGGCGATGGATACGCGCATGAATCTGGAAAATATTTTAAAAGACAAATCACCTTTGATGCAGCCAATAAACAATTGGTATTTGAAAATGTGCAGGGAAGCCACCCTTCTAAGTTTAAAAATATTAAATTAATACTACATGGTTTTGATGTGCAGCAAGCTGTAAAATCAGAAAACAAAGAACTTGCACTTAAACAAGAAACCATAGAATTAATTCCAGGTGTTTCTCAGTTTGACCCGATTGGCAAAAGCATTGATGGTAAAAAATCCACCGTAAAAACTGTTTGTGTTAAAAACAATGCTTTAGCTTTTAACATTAGCTGGTAATACAAACATGGTAAAACCTGCTCAGCTACTTTTAATTTGTTTATCATTTTTGAGCCAAATTTCTTTGGCTCAAAAACCAGAAATTAAAAGAATTGACCCGCAATTCTGGTGGCATAACTTAGAAACACGTGAGCTACAGCTGCTCATTTATGGTACCAATACGGCTCAATTTGAAGTAGACATAAAAACACCTGGGGTTCAAATAAGCCAGGTAAAAAAATTAGAGAACCCCAATTATTTATTGGTATATATAAACCTGGGGAACTACCACGGTCATCAACTCTTACTAAACTTTAAGGCAGGTAGTAAAACTAAAACCATTGCCTACAAATTAGAAACACTCCAAAAAGAAAGCCATCAAATTGACCCTTCCGACTTAGTTTATTTGGTTTTTCCAGATAGGTTCAGCAATGGGGATACTAAAAATGATGTGGTAGCGAGCATGCGCGAAAATTGGTGCAGCAGAGACTCGCTGGGTGGACGCCATGGTGGAGATTTACAAGGTATTATCAATAAATTAGATTACCTACAAGATTTAGGTGCGTCTTGCCTTTGGCTCAATCCAACACTCATAAATGACCAGCCT
>CANHDN010000017.1 GCA_947459415.1 Bacteroidota bacterium | reverse complement strand
TGAGTTTTAATTGTCCTAATTTTTTACCGTCAATTTGCACAAAATTATTTAGGTCTGTAAGTTGCTGAACGGTACCTTTACCATAAGTTTTCTCACCAACAATTAAAGCCCTATCATAGTCTTGTAAGGCAGCTGCAAATATTTCTGAGGCAGAGGCACTAAATCTATTTACTAATACTGTTAAGGGTCCATCCCACAATATGTTTTCGTCCCTATCTTCCTCTGCTTTGGTAAGCCCAAAATGGTCTTTAACTGCTACTACCGGGCCTTTACTGATAAATAAACCCGTTAATTCAACAGCCTCTTGTAAACTTCCTCCACCATTGTTTCTAAGATCAATGATAATGGCTTGAACCGATTCTTTTTTGAGATCTTGAATGAGTATTTTAACATCTCTCGTGGTGCTTTTGTAATTGGCATCACCACGCTGCAGAGCGGCTATGTCAATATAAAAGGTAGGTAAAACAACTACACCCACTTTTACTTTTTTTCCATTAACAATTCTTTCTTGTATGCTACTTTTGGCACTTTGGTCTTCTAGTACAATTTTATCTCGGGTAATTTCAACAATTTTTTTCTGGTTATTTATGGCGTCATGAGGGATAATTTCTAATCTTACTATCGTTCCTTTTTTACCCCTTATTAAACTAACTACATCATCAATTCTCCAATCTAAAACGCTCACAATTTCTCCATCTTTTCCTTGTCCTACCCCAGAAATTCTATCGTTTGCAAAAAGTAGTTTACTTTTATCTGCTGGTCCGCCTTTTACAACTTCTCTAATTTTTGTATATTCATTTTCTGTTTGTAAGGTGGCTCCAATTCCTTCTAGGCTTAGGCTCATACTAGTTGCAAAATCTTCTGCAGCCCTTGGAGAAAAATAATTGGTATGTGGATCAGCAATTTCAGAAAGAGAATTGGCAATAAACGAAAAAACATCCTCGTTCTTAGTTTTAGCAAGTTGTTTTAAAAGATTGTAATACCGTTTTCTTAAAATATCTGAATAGGTTTTAAAATCTTTACCATCAGCTTTTAATTGAAGTGCTTCACTTTTGGTTTTTCTGAGCCAAAGGGCATCGTATTCTTTATTGGTTTTACACCAAGTGCTTAAATCTTTATCAATTAAAATGGAGTCTTGCATGGAAAAGTCCATTTCTTGATTGAGCAAGGCAAAAGTATATTGAATACGATCGTATAATCTTGTTTGGTAAGTATTGTAAATATCGAAGGGTTTGCTTAGATTTCCTTGTAAAATTTCATCATCAAGACTGAATTTAAAACTTTCGAACCTGTCTATGTCAGATTGAAGAAAATAGACTTTTGCAGGATCAAGGTTTTCTAGGTAATTTTTTAATAAGGTGCCTCCCAAATTATCATCAATAACTAGTTTTCTATAGTGATAGCTATTTAAAATTTGCCCAATTACTTGGTATAATAGCGGGTGTTGATTTTCGGGTGTATACGTTTTAAGTTGGATTTGCAGGCTATCTTTTTGGGCATTTGCTAATTGGATACAAAAAACAGCGAGTAGGCTTAGGATAATTTTTCTTGTCATTGTTTGCAAGGTATAAAAAATACTTATGAGCACAAATTTTGTCAAACGAAAGGGTAAAATCTATTTTAAATGGTTCAATTGATATATGTCTAGCCACTCTTTTTCAAATAACTGAGTACTCATTTCAATGATTCTACCAATTTCCTTTCCATTTTCCATAAAAATAAAAGTTGGTATAGCCTTTACATTAAACACAGATTCATTGATATAAAAACCTTTTTTTTCTTCATTCAGTAGGTGAATTTCTATTTGGTTTTGGTTCAGACCAATGGCATCCGCTATTTTACAAAACTTGGGTAGTTCTCTTTGGGTATCACTGCACCATGAACCCGCAAATACCAGAACTTGCATCGGCTTCACAAAATTTTTAAGTTCTTTTATGATATTGGTATCAATTTGGTAATTGGTATAGCTTGGCTCGAACCAACTTTTGGTAGTTTTATGTTTGATTAGTATTGATTTGTGTACACTGCCCAATAAAATTTGGTCATTTTCATTTTTTTGAATCCAATAGGATTTGCTGGTCGAACAAGCGGTAAATGCAATGATAATAAAGGGAATAAGGTTTTTTATAAGTGAATTAAATTCTTTTGTTGCAATCATGGTAAGTAATGTTATTTTTGGAATGTAATTTGTAAAATCAAAAGCAATTAACCATAATAATTATGAAAAAATTAGTAATAGCATCGGCATTCAGCGCCTTATTTATATTCTCTCACTGCGGATCTTCAAGAAAAGTAGAACGCATGGATCCAAATCAAGTAACAGATATTAGCGGTAGGTGGAATGATACAGATGCAAAATTAGTAGCAGAAGAAATGATTAAAGATGTTTTAGAGCGCCCTTGGAGAAGCAACTTTGAAACTAAAAATCAGAAAAAACCAACCGTAATTATAGGTCAGGTGCGTAATAAAACTTCTGAGCATATTGATGCAGCTGTTTTTATCAAAAACATGGAACGCAATTTTATAAACTCTGGCACAGTAAGTGTGGTTCAAAGTGGTGCTGAGCGAATTGAATTGCGTGATGAAAGAAACGATCAACAGCAATTTTCGAGTGAAGAAACAAGAAAAAAATGGGGTAAAGAAAAGGGTGCAGATTTCATGTTAAATGGTGTTATTTTAAGCATCACGGACGAATACAAAAAACAAAAAACAGTTAAATATCAAATCAATTTAGAGTTAACAGATTTAGAAACAAACGAGAAAGTTTGGATCGGCGAAAAAGAGATTAAAAAGTATATCAGAAACTAAAAGCTTGATACTTGATACCTTTTAACAACATTTTTAGATATGTTGCTTTCATACTTATTGTTTTTTTGATACCTGCCTGTGCTACTTATTATCAAAAGAATGAAAGTCTCATGCAAGCTGTGTATACAAGCGATTTTGCTTCTGCCAATAAACTCTTAGCTGATGATGCTAAATGGGAAAAACAAAAACGCAATCAATTACTTTTTTACCTCAACAAAGGTACCGTTCTATTTATGGATGGGCAACATGAGGCCAGCAACATATATTTTAGGAAAGCAGATTATTTAGTAGAAGATTTTAATAAGGATGTTGGAGATTTTGCAGTTACATTATTAGTAAACGCAAAATATACCAATTATGGTGGCGAAAATTTTGAACAAATTTTAATTCATTATTATACGACAATAAATTATTTAGCACTAAATAAAACAGAGGAAGCATTAGTAGAAGGTAAGCGAATGTTATCCAAAATGCAAAGAATTACAGACGCCTATAAGTCTAAAAACAAGTATAAACGCGATGCTTTTGCGCATAATTTGTTGGGTATGATTTATGATATTCGTGGTGAGTATAATGATGCATTTATTGCCTATAGAAATGCGCTACAGATATACCAAGATGATTACACCAAAAATTTTGATATGGCAATTCCTTTGCAACTCAAAAAAGATTTAATCAGAACCGCAAATAAGGTGGGCTTTTACGAAGAGCAATTAGCCTATGAAAAGGAATTCAAACTAGCACTCGAGCGAATTCAGGATGAATCGGCAGAAGTGTTGTTTTTTTGGAATAATGGCTTAGGGCCTATCAAGGAGCAAAATGCCTTTAATATTATGATTCTTCCAGCAGGTAATGGAATAGTAAATTTGGTTAATCCAGAATTAGGCATTTCTATGAGCTGGCCGGTAAGTGATAAAAATGATAGGCAAGATATGCTCGATATGAATTTCATACGTTTAGCGCTTCCTAAATATGTAAGTAGGGTTCCTTTATATGATAGAGCGAACCTAGAGTTTAACAATACCAGATATCCACTTCAAATGGCTGAGAATATCAATGCCATTGCCTATAAAAGTCTTCAAGATAGAATGGCCAAAGAACTAGCAATTGGCTTGGGTAGAGTGATAGCAAAGCAATTAGCAGTGCATCAATTAAAGAAAAACAAAGATCAACAAGGATTTGCCGCAGCAGCCATGATTTACGGTGCTGTTTCCGAACAAGCAGATACACGCAATTGGCAGCTACTCCCTTATGCCATCCATTATGCAAGGGTAAAGGTAAAACCAGGCAAGCAACAAATTAAATTTGTTGCAAGTGAGGGGTCTAAAAGCAAAATGGAGAAAAATTTTGAAGTAGATTTAAATCCTAATCAAACAAAAGTACTCATCACTCAAACATTAGATTTTAGCGGGTATAGGTAAGCAACTTAAAGCTTAATACCTAGGGTCCACTCCATAAAATCTGATTGTAACTGTTGTTTTTGGTTAATGGTTCCTTTAAAGAATAAGCCACAAAACCATTTAGGATGAAATTGATATCCCATGCCAAATCTTATGTAGATAGGTTCTTTAATGTGTTTCATGGGTGCCAGGTAATGGTATATGCCAATTGGTAGGAAGATTTTCCCAATTTCAAATCGCTGTGAAATACCCATTGCAAGTAAGAATTTTTGATTTTCTTTCACATCTCTCACCCTCAGTTTAGGTTCATATAAAAGGGCTTGTGTGGCATCATAAAAACCATCTAGTCCTATGCCTAAGCTATATAAGCTATTGCATGAATATAGGTATTGCTGACCAATGCTTGCTACCCAGAATTGGGTGAGGTAGTCAAAGTAGCCCAACTCTCTATAGCCAGTGGCTAATTGTAAATGATAATTCCATTTTTTTTCTTTTAAGGCGTAGTTTGGTTTTAAGTTTTTATTGCTAGAAATGCCATGAGGGAAATAGGTAATTCCTGCAGAACCATAAATAACATTAATGCCTCCATTGGGCATTTTTAAACTACCATTAGATACGTGATACAAACCAGTAAAAAACTCTGCTTCTATATATTTGTTTACATATAATTGGATGCAAGCTCCAATATCAAATCCAAAGTTAAGTGCAGAGCTAATGGCCCTGTTATCAAAATTTTTTTGTTGGTGATATTGCCTGTTATTTATATTTAAACCATATCCTATACGTGCGGATAGGCTTGCCTTTTCGCCTTTTATCACGGGTAAATCATAGGTGGGAATAAGGCCTAAACAGAAACCAAATGTGTCTGTGTTATTTAATTGTAAAAATTTGCATGTAAAGCCAATTTTTGGAGCGCCATAGGTTTTTGTAAATGAATGATTATTGAGTCCGTATTTATGAATTGAAACTGAAAACCCATGAGTAAATCCACTTAAACTCATTCCTGTTTTGGCAATAGGATTGGATGCAACATGATAGCCGCTTAATGCATTTAACGAAACTCCTAAAGTGCTTATTTCATTTGTTTGTGCAATTAATTGCCCGGAGGCAAAGTTAAAAAACACGGCATATAACAATTTTAATAAAGTAGCTTTTCTGGTAAACATGCAAAACTTGTTTTGATGATAAACTTATTACTTGATTTATTAAAATCGCCAGAAAATCATAGATATGATTCCAGCAATCATAATCCATTTAGATAAAGCACTTAACCTGCTAAAGTCATTTTTTACATCGGCTGTTTTTATAAACCAAGCCATCACCAACATGGGTATGATTACCAATATTAACATATACATGAGAAACATAATGTATATTTTATAACTGCTGTAACTTAATGCTACAAATGAGGTGCAGAAGGCAAAAGTTAAACCTAAAATGATGAGATGAAGCACCAATAATACTTCTTTAGTTTTTCTAACGCCAAGTACAATTGGCAGTGTTTTACATTTAAAATTTTGGTCACCACGCAAGTCTTCTGTATCTTTAATAATTTCTCTTACCAAAGTAGTGCCAAATGCAAATATACCATACACCCAAATGCCAGCAACCATCATATCTTGTTGGAAGATATGCATTATCCAGAGGGTAAATGCAGTTAAAAGTGCTACTAGCAAGTTGCCAATAAGATAAGTTTTCTTTAAAAATTGCGAATATAACCAGAGAGAAAATGCGCAGATAAAAACTAACAAAGCAATATGTTTATTAATTGCTAATGCCAAGATAATGGCCATTGCATTTAAGATAATATGCAAAAACATAGCCCAGCGCCTAGAAATACTATTACCCACAATCACCTTAGTGGGTTTATTTATTAAATCGAGCCGCACATCCATATAATCGTTAATAATATAACCGGCAGCAGCTACCAAAAAGGTGCTAGCCATTAAAAGTAAGAAGGGAACTGAAAGTAGCTGGGTATAGTTTAAATTTGGTGTTAAAAAGTAGTAAGCAAATAATTGAGTAGCAGAGATAATAAGTAAGTTTTTAATACGTATTAACCTTAAAAAATCAATTATTGGGATCCTCATAAAGTATTTCCTTCTATATCGTCTAATTTAATTACACCACCAGAGATTATATATTTCATGAGATTACTACTTTCTCCTTTGTATGGTTTAATTTTTTCACTAGAGATGAAAAATAAATTACCAGAAAAAGCATAGGAGTGAGGCATGTAAACAGCCATCATACCTGGTAGGTTCAGAAGGTCAAGGTTTTCTTGGGTAATAAATCCTGGCTTAAATATACCAGGAGAAAATTCTACAATAACTGGTTTGTCAAATTTCTTTTTCTCTCCTACAAAGGCCTCCATTAAATCTTTTACAGAGGTATAAATGGTATTTACAAATGGAATATTTGAGATAATATCATCCATCAAATCAATAATTGGACGCGTAATAAAGGATGAGCCAATAAAGCCTATCATTAAAATACTTCCAATTACAATGATGAATCCAAGTCCCGGAGTATCTAACAAGAGCACTTCATCAATGGATTCCATTAAACCACGTAAAATTCTGTAAGTGGCGTATATTGGAAGTGAAATTAATAGGCCCTTAATAAAATAGCTAAGAAGTTTTCTGAGCCTAGACCCAAATGATTTTTTTATGCTTTCTTTACCGTAATTCATTTTTAATAATCTATTTCTAAACCCAAACCTTGAACAAAATCTCCTAATAGTGGATTTTTATTGAGCATTTTTTTGAGTTGATCTGGTTTGGTTAATTTAGTCGTATGTTGCATTCTTTCTTTATTTACTATAAACACAATATCTAACAGGGTGTTTTGTAAATTCTTTCTGAAATAGGGAATAAGGTCTAAGCGCTCTTCTTCCATCATTTCACTTTCTAACGCACTCTTGAGTTCAACCTCAATTTTTTCGCTTCCAATCAATTTTATCGGTGAATCTTTAAGGAAAGCGGCTAGCCTAGATTTGCCAGTTTTCTCAAGTTTTTCGATATATCCAACCCATTCAATATTGAAGGTTTCTAGATTGAAAGATTTATTTTCTTCCACAACAATCTCTTCATTTTCTTCTAGTGTATTTTGTTGGGCATTCAGTTCTTTTTGCTTGTTTACTTGCTCCTTCAGGCGTTCTAACGTAGATTTAGAACTTACACTATCTTTTAATTCAACCTTGGGTTGAACCAATATTGGTGCAGCGTCTGGCATTAAATTAACCACTTCTGGTTCAGTAGAAGAAGTAGGTTTATTTTCTACATTATTTTTTTTTTTCTCATCAACCATTGGTTGATGAGTGCTTAGCTGAATGGCTCTATTTAAATTGCAAAGCTTCATGAGTGCAAGTTCTACGTGCAATCTTTGGTTCTTGCTGAGTTTGTAATTAAAATCCGTTTGATTTAATAAATTTAAGGCATTTAACAACCAGGAGCTGCTGCAAGATTGAGATTGCTGTGCAAACTTATTGGCAACATTGGGGGCTACTTCTAACAATTTTAGGGTATCAGGGTGCTTACATACCATTAAATTTCTGATATGTTCACTAAAACCATGCAAAAAATGTTGGGCTTCAAAACCACTGTTTAATATCTCATCGAACAAAACCAAGCTTGCGGCTAAATTGCCAGATAGGAGGTAATTTGTGGCTTTAAAGTAATAATCATAATCAAGAATATTTAAATTAGAAATTACGTCTGCATAAGTGATTTTGTTACCACTAAAACTTACAATTCTGTCAAAAATAGATAGTGCATCGCGCATGGCACCATCAGATTTTTTCCCAATTACATGCAAGGCTTCTTCTTCTGCCTGAATGTTTTCGCTGATGCAAATTTTCTTGAGTTGCTTGACTGCATCATCAATCTTAATTCTATGAAAATCAAAAACTTGGCAACGACTTAAAATAGTGGGTAAAATTTTATGTTTTTCAGTGGTTGCTAATATGAATTTTGCATATGGAGGTGGTTCCTCAAGTGTTTTTAGAAAAGCATTAAAGGCTTGTGCACTCAACATGTGCACCTCATCTATGATATATATTTTGTATTGAGCACCTTGTGGGGCGTATCTCACCTGATCTACCAAACCCCTGATATCATCTACCGAATTATTTGAGGCAGCATCGAGTTCGTATATGTTGAAAGAGGCATTGGAGTTAAACGCAGTGCAACTTTCACATTGATTACATGCTTCAAAATCTTCACTTAACTGAGTGCAATTAATGGTTTTAGCGAGCAATCGAGCACTAGTGGTTTTGCCAACTCCCCTCGGACCACAGAATAAAAAGGCATGAGCCAGATGCCTATTTTTTATAGCATTTTTTAAGGTTTGAACCACATGTTCCTGACCTACAACAGTATCAAATCTATCCGGTCTGTATTTGCGTGCACTTACCACAAAGTTTTCCATGCCGCAAATTAAAAATAAAAAATGAAATTTGTAATTTATTCCGTGTTAGCCTGCCATAAAATGTTAAGTTGCTTGTAATACCTTGTTTATGAGTTTGCTTTACTTTTGAAACCTGTCTGAAGTATTGCCTAGAATTAAATTGAATTTATTGCAGAAATATCTTGTTTATCTGAATTAAAAGCCTAATTTTGCAATCCTTTTTAAATAAATTCCTCAGTACAATGGCAACTAAAACCAAATCTAAAACAACAGAATCGGTTGTCTTAAAAGACTATGAGTCAGTGATTATTTTCACTCCCGTGCTCAACGACGAGCAGTTAAAAGATGCTGTAGCTAAATACCGCAAGCTTATAACTGACGAAGGCGGAGAGTTGGTTCATGAAGAAAACTGGGGTTTGACCAAATTAGCTTACCCAATGCAGAAGAAGTCTACAGGCTTCTACATTCTGTTTGAGTATAGGTCGAAACCAGATTTTATTTCAAAATTTGAACTAGCTTTCAGACGCGACGAAAGAATCATGCGTTACTTAACAGTCTCTTTAGACAAACACGCAGTTATCTACAACCAACGCAAACGCAATGGTGAATTCAATCAAGGCAAAAAAGATCAAAAACAGGAAGGAGCGAAGTAAGCATGAAAAAGAAATCAAACGCAACTCCGGCAATGGTTTTTAATACCATGCCTGAAGCACCTCAGAAGAAAAAATTCTGTCGTTTCAAAAAGAATGGAATTAAGTATCTTGATTATAAAGATGCTAACTTCCTATTAAAATTTGTAAACGACCAAGGAAAAGTTCTTCCTCGCAGGTTAACAGGTACTTCTTTGAAGTATCAGCGCAAAGTGGCTCAAGCTATCAAGCGTGCCCGTCACATTGCAGTTCTTCCATTTACCGGTGATTCTTTAAAATAAGGAGATAGAGATATGAAAATTATTTTAAAAGAAAACATGAAAAACTTAGGTCACCAAGGTGATGTAGTTGAAGTGAAAAATGGATATGCTAACAACTATTTATTCCCTCGCGGAATGGCGGTTATGGCTACTGCAAGTAACTTAAAAATGCACGAAGAAAACAACCGTCAAGGTGCGTTGAAGCGTGAAAAAATGAAAACTGATGCCCTATCGTTGGCAGAACAATTAAAAGATATGTCTATTACCATTGGTACTAAAGCTGGTGCAAATGGTAAAATTTTCGGTTCAATAACTCCACTTCAAGTAGCGCAAGCCCTTAAAGTGAAAGGTTTTGAAATTGATAGACGTAAAATTGAAATTGCAGACGTTAAAACCTTAGGTAATTATGAAGCAATTCTTAACTTACATCGTGATGTAACAGTAAACATCTCAGTAGAAGTCGTTGCTGAATAATTAATAGTTTGAAATGATTATAAAAAAACCACCCTAGGGTGGTTTTTTTATTTTATAAAACCCAATTGACGCTGAATGTACTTACCAATAATATCGAATTCTAGATTTACTTTTTGTCCTACTTGTAAATTCTTAAAATTAGTATGGTCAAAGGTATAAGGTATAATGGTAACATAAAACCCTTCTTGAGTGCATTCAACAATAGTTAAACTTACTCCATTTATGCAAATACTTCCTTTATCTACGATTAGTTGTTTTTGTTGTATTTGAGTTAATTCAAAATAAAATAGCCAGCTACCGCCTACCTCCTCAATTTTACTGCAAATTGCTGTATTATCTACATGACCTTGTACAATATGTCCATCAAATCTTCCGTTGGCTTGCATGCAGCGTTCTAAATTTACTAAATCTCCCTTACTCCATTGATCTATAGTAGTTTTTAAACGCGTTTCTAAAACAGCTGTCACTAAATGCATATGGTCTTTCAGATCTACAACTGTTAAACAAATACCATTATGTGAAACGCTTTGATCTATTTTTAATTGAGAACTAATGGGTGATTCAACCCAAATAGATAGATTTTCTTCCTTTTGTTCAATGGATGCAATGCTTCCAATATTTTCAATGATTCCTGTAAACACGATTTATCTTATTATGGTTATGGTGCCTCTATTACTGCGCTTTTTACTTCCTGCTAGGTAGCTTTCATTAATATCTAAAATATAATAATAAACTCCTTCTGAGAGCGTTTTTCCACTTTTTTGATCTGTTCCATCCCAGTTAATATCTAAATTTTGTGTCTCAAATACCAATTGTCCCCATCGGTTATAAATTTGCAATTGGATATCATCTATAAACCTGTAAGGGAATGGTTTTAATAAATCGTTTTTACCATCTGTTCCTGGGCTAAACACATTGGGTATATTGTAAAAAGGACAATTATCAACACATTTTTCATTGTCAAAATAACTTTCATTTTCAAATGAATCTACGGCAGTTACTGCATAACAACCTGCTATCGAAAATTTCAATTTTTCTCTTATATCTAAATATTGACTGGTACCTACGGGCACAGAATCAATTAATTCCCACTTTTCTTTCAGGTTCTTTTTCCAATAAATTCGGTATTTTACTACATCTTGGTTGCAACTAGGTGGGTATATCCAATGTAATTTCACCTCAAGTAGATTAAAATTTTGACAGGGGGTGTCAATGTTTAAGGCAGGGACACAGGGCCTAATTGTATCTATTGGTATGGAGCAAATTATTTGTGAAAAATTGAAAATGGAGGCAGGGTAAAAACTAGTATCATAGTTTCCTTTTGTTTCAATTCGATAGCAATAGGTTTTTCCATTGACTAATCCGGTATCTAAGAATTCTTGTTTTTTTGTGAATCCTACGAGACTATATTGGTTCGAACCGATTTGCCTAAAAATAGTAGCCTCTTTATTTAACCAAGGAGTTTCTGGATTCCATTTAAATAATATTGATCTATTCGTAGGATTTGCTTTTAAATATACAGAGCCGGCTGTGCTGCTTTCCTCAATAAGTTTTAATTTTCCGTCTTGGGTAGATAAGAATTGAACTTTATAATAGTATGTATTATTGCTGGTATTTAACGGTGTATCTATATAACTAATGTCATTTAGGCTCTCAAAGGTATTGAAATTATAGGCAGAGCCAATATTCATAAAAGTGCCAATAGGATTATTACTCCTTCTTAATTGCATGGAATAGGGTGGTGGATATTGAGTGGTATCTAGTTCTGTTGGTTTAATCCAATCAACCTGGATAGACCCTTCTGTTAAACTAGTATTTTGAACACTCACTTTGGTAATGATTGGCTTTGTGCGCATCATCATATTGCAAACTTCCTCGCTTGCATAACTTTCAGTTCTTTCTCCCACTAAAATAACTGTTCCATTTTCATTTCTTGGGTAATAACTACTGGTAATGATATAACAATACCTGATAAATGGTGAAATTCCTTT
Source organism: Bacteroidota bacterium (assembly GCA_947459415.1). Classification (GTDB taxonomy): domain Bacteria; phylum Bacteroidota; class Bacteroidia; order UKL13-3; family UKL13-3; genus B1. The sequence goes on along the minus strand of CANHDN010000017.1, from coordinate 19,288 downwards.
CCCATTGTTATTGTCGAAATATTGGGTATTGTTCACGCCTCGGGTGGTATCATATAAAACATATCCGGTACTGCTCGGAACACCTGTTTCACAAGGGCCGTGTTTCCAATAACTAGAGTCTACTCTTCGATAAATATTATAGCCAAAGGCTAGTCTGCAGGTGTCTCGATCCCAAGATATTCTAAAACCATTACTGTCTAAGCTAATCTTTACATTTTTGGGCGCTGGCCCAACTACTTTTATATTCCAATAATTAATGGCAGATAGTGGTTTAGTAACATCGTTATCTGTTACTTTAAATACAGCCATGTGTGGTCTATAGCGGATTGCATTGCAGCTTGGGCGCCAGGAAAAGGTACCTGAAATTCCTCCAGCTGGGCCTGTTGGTTCCAGAGGATTCATGGTAGCTGGGGAATTCATTTGAACAAATGGACTACCGTAATAAGTCATTTTAATAGTTTGACCCGGATTTGGGTCTGTAGCCTTAACAAGCTTTTGAAAGAATTGATTGGCTTCTACGCAGGTATCTATGTGTTTGCTGATAACAGGAGGGGAGTTATTACAATTTCCATTGATGTAAACTTGCATATCTCTTACCACAAACCCAATCAATTTACCTCCTCTGAATTCTCTAATTAATATAGCCCAATTATAATGACCTTCTTGTATTGGTTTATTCCAAGTTAGCTGTCCTGTATTGATATCAATGGCAAATGAATCTAAAAACAAGGGAATCGTAAAATTTTGAACCTCCACGCCAATAGACCTTTTAGGAGCAATGATGGTAAATGCTAAACTATCTCCATCTGGATCATAAGCTGCAGGATTATGTGTAAAAGTTTCATAAATACAGCCCACATCAATGGGTGGTAAAAGCAAAACAGGTGATTGATTATTCCCAATACCTTCTTTGATAGTAAGCAAAGATTCAACATAAAAGGGAATGTTTACACTACTTCCACCATTAATATTTCTAATTTGATCAATTCTATTTGGGTCGGAAATCCAGATGGTATAATTAAAAGGACCGGGGTAAGTATGTATGCTGGTATAAATGTTTTTCTTTATTCTATTGTTTAAATCTGCGTTAACTATTTGTCCATTCCCATTAGATCTGGGAACAATTTCTGATTTCCCATCTCCATAATGCACTTCTAACTCAGACCTGTCTGCTCCAGTATTTACTGGGTCTGTATAGGTAATCACAGAAATCTCATAGGTGTATGCAACGAGTTGTTTATAGGTAATTTCACCTGCCCGGTAATGAGTTGCAAGCGCAGAATTACTAAGCCCAGCAACAATCATTATTAGGCCTATTAAAAAACAGATGCGGGTTAATTTGATATACATTTAATATAAGACGCTAAAGTAGGTAATTTTGTTGCATTTTACCATAAAAAAAACCGCCATAAACCTGAAAGTTTATGGCGGTTTTCTATTAAACTTGAAAGGGCTTAATCCTTATTTTTCATTGGAAGACAAACTTGCTGCTAAATAATCTCTGTTCATGCGGGCAATATGTGTTAAAGAAATTCCTTTAGGGCATTCTGCGCTGCATGCTCCCGTATTGGTACATGCTCCAAATCCTTCTAAGTCCATTTGGGCAACCATTTCACTCACACGTTGATGTCTTTCTGGTTGACCTTGCGGTAACAAGGCAAATTGAGAAACTTTAGCAGATACAAACAACATAGCAGATGCATTCTTACAAGCAGCTACACAAGCACCACAACCAATACAAGCAGCTGCTGCAAAGGCCTCATCTGCATTTTCTTTTGGAATAGGAATGGCGTTTGCATCTTGTGCATTTCCTGTGTTTACTGAAATAAATCCGCCTGCAGAAATAATTCTATCGAAAGCTGAACGATCTACTACAAGGTCTTTAATTACTGGGAAAGGCGATGCTCTCCAAGGCTCTACCACAATGGTATCACCATCGTTAAAGCTACGCATGTGCAATTGACAGGTAGTAACCCCTTGTTTTGGTCCATGTGGCTGTCCATTGATAAACATGCTGCATGAGCCACAAATACCTTCTCTGCAATCGTGGTCAAACGCAATTGGGTCTTTATCTTCTGTTACTAACTTATCATTTAATACATCAAACATTTCTAAGAATGACATGTCTGTAGAAATATTATTTACCTTATATTCCTCAAACTTACCTTTATCGCTGGCATTTTTTTGGCGCCAAACTTTTAAATTGAGATTTAAATTCTTTTCCATTTTAATTTTAGCTTTTAGCCTTTAGCTTTTGGCCTCGGGCTTTTGATTTAATAATTATTTTTTACTAAGTGTTTTTAGCTAATGGCCAATAGCCAATAGCTAATGGCCGTTATTTATAACTTCTTTGAGCAATTTTGATATTATCATAAATCAAATCTTCTTTATGAAGTTCCCATTTATTTCCAGCAAAATACTCCCATGCGGCAACATATTTATAATTTTCATCATCGCGCAAGGCTTCCCCTTCTTCTGTTTGATACTCTTCTCTAAAGTGACCACCACAGCTTTCTTTTCTCTCTAAAGCATCTTTGCACATTAGCTCACCTAGCTCTAGGAAATCGGCAACTCTGCCTGCTTTTTCTAGTTCTGGATTCAAGCTATTGGCATCACCAGGTACTTTTACATTACTCCAAAACTCTTCTCTTAATGCTTGCACATCACTAATAGCTTGCTTTAAACCAGCTTCATTTCTAGCCATACCGCATTGGTTCCAAATAATTAAACCCAATTTTTTATGGTAATAATCAACTGTTTTAGAGCCTTTAATGCTCAATAACCTATTGATGGTATCTTGTACGTTTTTCTCTGCTTCAACAAATGCTTCATGGTCTGTAGAAATTGCTTTGGTCATGATTTCTTTGCTCAAGTATGCACCAATGGTGTATGGAATTACAAAATATCCATCAGCCAAACCTTGCATCAAGGCAGAGGCACCCAAACGATTAGCGCCATGGTCTGAGAAATTGGCTTCACCCAAAGCATATAAACCTGGTATGTTGGTCATTAAATTATAATCAACCCACAAACCACCCATTGTATAATGCACAGCTGGGTAAATCATCATAGGTTGTTCGTATGGATTTACCCCCGTAATTTGCTCATACATATCGAATAAATTACCATATTTTTCTTTTACTACTGCTTTGCCCAGGCTTTCAATTTGCTCTTGACTTGGATTTTGGATACCTTTCTTGTTAGCTTCAATTTTACCATATCTAAGGGTATTTGCCGCAAAATCTAAAAATACAGCTTCTCCGGTTTTATTTACTCCATATCCCGCATCACATCTTTCTTTTGCTGCCCTGGATGCTACATCTCGAGGCACCAAATTACCAAAAGCTGGGTATCTTCTTTCCAAATAATAGTCTCTATCTTCTTCTTTAATATCATTTGGCATAATTCTGCCTTCACGCAATGCTTGCGCATCTTCTTTTTTGGCTGGAACCCAAATTCTTCCATCATTCCTTAATGATTCACTCATTAATGTTAATTTAGATTGGTGATCACCAGAAACAGGAATACAAGTTGGGTGAATTTGCGTAAAACAAGGATTGGCAAACATGGCTCCTTTTTTATGTGCCTTCCATGCTGCTGTTACATTAGAACCCATGGCATTAGTAGATAAAAAGAAAACGTTTCCATATCCACCACTACATAATAAAACAGCATGTCCGAAATGTCTTTCAAGTTTACCATTGGTTAAATCGCGGGCAATAATACCTCTACATTTTCCATCTATGGTAACTACCTCTAACATTTCATGTCGTGCGTACATTTTAACATTACCAGTACCAACTTGACGTTGTAAGCCACTATAGGCACCTAATAGTAATTGCTGTCCGGTTTGCCCAGCAGCATAAAATGTTCTTTGTACTTGGGTTCCACCAAAAGAACGATTACTTAGCAATCCGCCATATTCTCTTGCAAATGGAACACCAGAAGCCACACTTTGATCAATAATGTTGGCACTTACTTCTGCCAATCTATATACATTTGCTTCACGTGCACGATAGTCTCCACCTTTAATGGTGTCATAAAACAAGCGGTAAGTTGAGTCACCATCGTTTTGATAATTTTTAGCAGCATTAATACCACCTTGAGCTGCAATACTATGAGCACGTCTGGCTGAATCTTGAAAGCAAAATACTTTAACTTTATAGCCTAACTCCGCCAAAGAGGCAGCCGCAGAGGCTCCGGCAAGGCCTGAACCTACTATAATGATTTCTAAACTACGCTTGTTGGCTGGATTTACCAATGGAACTGTAGAACGATACTTGGTCCATTTTTGCTCCAAGTTACCTTCAGGTATTTTTGAGTCTAATTTCGATGTCATATCTATTGGTTCAATTATTATTTAAAGAAGAAAAATAGTGGCATTGCCGCAAATCCAGCAGGTATTAAAATAGAGAATACCCAAATGCCGATAAAATTGATTAATTTGTTGTACTTTGAATGGTTTAATCCCAAACTCTGAAATGCGCTTTTAAACCCATGATACAGGTGAAAGGCTACGGCAAACATGCACAAAACATAAAGGGCAACTAAATACCATTCTTTAAATTGTGTTGAAACTGCTTTGTATAAATCTTTTACAATAACCAGACGGTATTGGCCATTCTCGTCGGCAGTCATACCTTCCTCTATCTTATTAAATTGTACATATTCTGCACTCATTTCTTTGCTGCCTGTTACTCCTGTGGCTAGGTTTGTATAATAAGATGTGTAGCCAATTTCATGACCAAATTTATACTCAAACCAAAAGTTTTTCATATGAACAACTATAAATACTAAAATGATGGTTCCAAGTAAGCCCATGCTTCTACTTGTCCAATGGCTATTAGCAGCACCATTTTGAACAGCATATTTTACTGGCCTAGCTTTATTATTTTTGATAACCAATAAAATACCTTTAAATGCATGAAATAAAATACTGAAATAGAGCAGATAAGATGTTACTTTAATAAGTGGGTTAGTAGTCATAAATACGGCATACTTATTAAATGCCAACCCATCATCTGCTTTAAAAAGCTGTAAATTTCCAATCATGTGCACAATTAAGAAAGAGCACAAAAACAATCCTGTAAGTGCCATGATAAACTTCTGGCCTAAGGAAGATGAAAACATTTTAATAACCCAGTTCATTATTTTTTTATTTTTTAATTTGGTTGCGAATTTAAAGTTCTAATCAATTTCTTTGGGGTAAACTATTAACAATTGTGCATATTTGAGGTATTTATACTAATTCTAAATAAAACTTCTTGTTATTCGTTTTTTTCGTAACAATTGTTTTTTGCGAATTGTTTAAAAAAACGCTGTCACAATTATAAATTTGACAAATTAATTTTACATCATTTTGTATACACTTTTACGTAAGTTTTTATTTTTAATGCCTGCTGAAAAGGCACATCATTTTACTTTTAATGGAATTAGACTTTTTATGAAAATTCCATTGCTTCGATTGATAATAAACAGTATCTATTCTGTTTCAGACTCTTACGAGTTTATTGGCCTAACATTTAAGAACCGTGTAGGATTAGCGGCAGGTTTAGATAAAAATGCTACACATCTTCACGAGTTGAGTGCATTAGGTTTTGGTTTTATAGAAATTGGAACGGTTACCCCAAAGCCACAAGATGGTAATGAAAAACCTAGGTTATTTAGATTAAAACAAGATGCTTGTCTCATAAATAGAATGGGATTTAATAACGATGGGGTTGATGTCATTGCTACAAGATTAAAAAACAAGCCAGCGGGAATTATTGTGGGTGGAAATATTGGTAAAAACAAGGTTACTCCAAATGATAATGCCAAAGATGATTATGGTATTTGTTTTACAAAACTTTATCCGTACGTGGATTATTTTGTGGTAAATGTAAGTTCGCCCAATACCCCAAATTTGAGAGAATTGCAAGATAAAGGGCCTTTGTTAGAGATTCTTAATCACTTAATAGAGCTGCGTAAAAATTTTATTGAAAATGGGAGTTTGGCTAAACCAATTTTACTAAAAATAGCACCAGATTTAACATTTTCTCAAATCGATGATGTAATCTCAATTGTTCAAGAAAGTGGAATTGATGGTTTGGTTGCTACCAATACAACTATCTCCAGGGAAGGATTGTTGACATCAAAATCTGAAATTGATTCCATTGGCGCTGGAGGATTGAGTGGAAAAATATTACAAAAAAGAAGTACAGAGATTATTCGGTATATCAGTGAGAGAACTGATGGTAAACTGCCCATTATTGGAGTAGGAGGGATTCACGATGCCAATTCTGCCTTAGAAAAAATAAAGGCAGGAGCAGGCTTAGTTCAAGTATATACTGGTTTTGTTTATGGTGGACCCAAATTGGTAAAAGAAGCTGCAAAAGCAATTCAAAAAGATGCTTAAACAGCTTCAGCAACAACAAATGTGCTGCCACCTATAAATATAAGGTCGTTTTGTTTAGCAGTTGCTTTTGCTGCATCAAGGGCTATTTTAACGGATGTATAACTTTTGCCGTGTAATTGAAAGCTTGCTGCTTGCGCTTGTAAATCTGTTTCATTTAAAGCCCTTGGAATATTTGCTTTGGTAAAATAGTAAGTAGCGTTTTTGGGCAATAAGTTTAATACTTTTGCAATGTCTTTGTCTTTCACCATTCCTATTACCATATGCAAATGGTTAAAGGTTTGCATAGAAAGTTGCTTAACAACATATTCTATTCCATTTACATTATGTCCGGTATCGCAAATGATCAAGGGGTCTTTACCCAATATTTGCCACCTTCCCATGAGTCCAGTATTTTTTTTAACAAAGCTTAAGCCATCACGCACTTGTTGTTCATTGATTTGAAATTCTGAATTTCTTAAGGGCTCCAGGCAAGCCAGCACGGTTCGAATATTTCTTTCTTGGTAAATCCCATTTAAATCGCAGAATACATTTTTCCAATATAAACCGTATTGAAATTGCACATCAAAAGCTGAATGATTGATTGAACTATTAAAATATAGTATGTTTATTTTTTGCATGGCTAGCGTTATTTGGCTAACTTCAGCTTTTGCTTTACCCATAAATACCGGGAAGGTTTCTTCTTGGTGTTCACCAATGATTACAGGAATTTCTGATTTTATGATTCCAGCTTTTTCATGCGCAATTTTTGCTAGCGTGTCACCCAATAAGTCTGTATGATCCCAGCCAATATTGGTTATTACACTTAAAATGGGTTTAATTACATTGGTAGAATCTAATCTGCCACCTAAACCTGTTTCTATAATGGCAATATCTACTTTTTCTTGAGCAAAATGATGAAAACACAATGCTACTGTCCATTCAAAAAAAGATGGTTTTATTTCTTCAAAAAGAGATTGATACTTTGAAACAAAATCAACAACTTTTTGCTCAGAAATCATCTCTCCATTTACCTTTATTCGCTCCCTAAAGTCTATTAAATGTGGTGATGTATATAGGCCTGTTTTATAGCCTGCTTCTTGTAATATGGAAGCCAGCATGTGACTAGTGGATCCTTTACCGTTAGTACCTGCAACATGAATAGATTTAAATTGGGTTTGAGGATGATTTAATGCCTCGCACAAAGCCAATGTATTTGTTAAGTCTTTTTTTATGGCAGCACTTCCTATGCGGGTAAACATAGGCAATTGCTCGTATAAATAAGTGAGTGTTTCTTGGTATGTCACTACGTTTTTCGAATATTTTTAGGTTTTAAACCCTGCTCAAAAGTAGTGAAATTAAAGAAAAATTGTAATTTATGGTTTAAATTTAAAAACAAATGTCATGGTTCCATATTGTTCTTCCGGACCATCAGACCTAGAAGAGAATTTTGTTCTCAATGCACCTTCTTTAGCTTTTTGCAACAAAGCAGTTTCAGTAGTTGTACTTCCAACTTGGCCCGGCATGGCTTTCACTACCTCGCCGTTTTTATTAACAATAATTTTAACTATTACTTTTCCTACAGATTTACTGTTATCTTCTACTACTGGCAATTGCTTTACTTTTCTGCCACTTAATTCAAAACTAACCCCATCCGGACCGCTGTCTCCAGTTCCAGGTCCAGTGTCTCCGCCACCTCTTCCATCTTTGCTTCCATTTTCATTCCCATTTTCACTTCCTTCATTTCCTAGTTCAGAACCATCTCCATAACCCCCTTGGTTGCTATTATTTTTTTTCTTGAACAAAGCCTGTTCATTTACTTTTTTAGGTAATTCTAAAATGGGTTTTTTAACTTCATTAATTGGTTTAGTAGTAATGGGTGTTTTTATCTCTGATTTTGGTTTGGTTTTATCTTTAATTGCTACACTTTCTTCAACATCGGAGCTCAGCGTTGGATCTTCATTTTGTTCGCTGATTGGAATATATTGCTCCTGTGTGCTTGGATCTGGAACTGGGCTTTCTGCTGGCCCGCCCATATTTTCCTCACCCAAACTCATCATCATACCTTTAAATTCTAATGGTGGATCTGGCGGATAAAGGACATAAAAAAATAAAATACTTACAATGATACCGTGAATAATGGTGGTACCAATTATCCCATAAATATTGTGTTTGCGACTTTTACGTTCAATTACAAATTCTCCAGTTTCCATATTGTTGTAAAATTAAACGGAATACTTAATCTATATATCTCAATCATTTAACCTTTGCACATGTGTGTAACGCTAATTGACTTCATTTAGATACACTTTGTTTATTTTCTCTTGAGATTCCCTTTTTCTAAAGATTTTAGAAATTTACCCCAAGCAAAGATATCGAGCACAGGAATTGGTTGGGGCTGCCCATTATAATAAGCCTTGTTGGCGTATTCTGTGAAGTTCCATTTAGCATTACTATAGCCATCATTTTCTAGCGCAGCTGCCTCATCTGCAAGTGGCTTTCTGCGTAGGTTATTTTGCGCAATCATATAGTCATCATAAGGTAATTTTACCCTTGTAAACATATAATCTAATTGTTCTGCGGTAGGTTGGGCAATAATTACCGCTTCTTCCATGATAAATGAATCAATTTGAAGAGTAACTACACTCTTAAATTTAGTGGATTTGTTTTGAGCAGGAATTTTAAAATATCTTGGAACATATCCAATACATGTAAACAATAAAACGTCTGAACGTTTGGCAACAAAAGAAAAATAACCCTGCATGTCTGAATACGTGCCACGAGAACTTCCCATTATTCTAATGGTGGCAAAGGGAATCGTTTTACTGCTATCTGCAGTCAGCACAAAACCAGTAAACTGAACCAAATCTGAATCATTTTTAGTTTGGGCTTGTAAATTGGACTTTATCCCTAAAATGAATAAAATTCCAAAAATGGCTGTAATGGTTGTACTATTTTTCATTAAAAGAAATATCCTCCTGCTAAACATGCTAACACAATAATGGGCGTGGGAACTTTGGTCGACAATAATAAGAATAATGTACCTAATAATACGAGCATATTTTCCTCATTGACGGGCACGGGCAAAAATAATAAATAGGCAGACACTACCACAAAACCTGCTGAGGTTGCATTAATGCCCTCAATGGCATTGTAAATAGGGGCAAATTTTTTAATTTGATTCCAAATAGGGAAAGCAAAAAAGATGAGTAAAATGCCAGGTAAAAATATTCCAATGGTAGCAGAAATCATTCCCAATATTTGACCCAATACGCCATATTCCTTCATTGACATAGCTCCGGTATAAGAAGCTATTGAAAAAACTGGACCAGGAATAGCTTGTAAAAATCCTAATCCAGCTAAGAATTCGGAGCCTGTCATGTAGTTTTTATAATGCACAAATTGATTAAACATGAGTGGTATTAAGGCATTTCCTCCACCAAAAACAATACTCCCATATCTAAAATTATTCTCGAATAATAGAATAGCTCTATTTTGAGTACTAACACCAATAATTGCTGCAACTGCAAAAATTCCAAAAAACCAGGCCAGCTTATCCCAATGGATATTAGTTATTGGGGCTGGTTTTTCTATGACGCCACGCGTATTAATATAACTCGTAGTTAAACCTCCTAAAATGAGCATAATTGGTATTAAAAATGGCGAGGATTCTATAATTCCAAGACCAGCTGTTATTATTAAAAGCGCCCAATGGTAGCGTTTTGTTACAAATAGTTGAATAAATTTGTAGGCGGCATAGATCATGAAACCGCTTGCCATAGCTTGTAAGTATTTAAAAAGGACAATTTTCGGGCTATTTAAAGGCATTTGTGAAAGCACAATGGCAATCGTTCCCATAAAAAGTGACGCAGGTAAAATCCAAATTGCCAAGGTAATAAAAGCAAATAAAGGTCCACCAATTTTATAAGCAATTGCAGTGATGGTTTGAGTAGAAGTTGGCCCTGGTAGCATGCTGCAAAATGAATTCAACTCCATTAAATCTTGCTCCGAAATATAATTTTTTTTATGAACCAATTGCTTATTAAATAGAGTGAGGTGAACCTGCGGCCCACCAAACGCTGTAAGCGCGAGCTTTAATACATCCAATAAAAAGATTATTTTTTTATATTGTCTAAATTTAAGCGCCTTCATGGTTTTCAAAACTAAGGTATTTAAACAAAAAAAGGCGACATAGTCGCCTTTTTTTGTTTAAATACGAAATGCTTATTGAATCAATAATTTCTTGTATCCAACACCATGAGTAGTATTAATTTTTACTAGATAATATCCTGTTTCATGGGCAGCTAATTTTACAGTTGCACTTGGTAAAAAGTTGTTTTGATTTACAAATGTTTGAACTAATTTACCTTGTATGTCCAGGATTTCAATGCTTGTAATGTTAGCACCGCCAAAAACATCAACCATAAAATAAGATTGGGTAGGATTCGGATATAGGCTAACTTGGCTATTCATGTCTATTTGATTTAATCCAGTGAAATCTGGAGGTAAATCAAAATTTTCTGTTCCATCAGATCTACTTGCAGTACTTCCTTGAACTGCATTGTAACCCAAACCTCTTCTTGCGAATGCCTTCCATAATAATTCTCTATTCTCTCCTTTGTTGTTAATAGAATCAGCTAAAATGATGGCATCTCTTGCATCTGCAAAGCCTGGTGAACATTTTTGAAGTTTTAATCCATCAATTACTAACTGCATGGTTTTATTGTTTCCACCTTTTCCATTATACCAATCTGCATCATAACCATATTTATCAATCATATTCCAATAAATATCATATAACATACTACACCAAACAGACCCAACACCATGCGGAACCGAAAGTGTTTTTATGGAATTATAAGTTACTGGATTGATGGTCATATTTCTAGAATATCTATAGTTTCTGATACCAACTCCACTTGTATCCTGACTAATTAACCAAGTACCAATACCTCTTGATGCATTATTTCCATTTTCCCATGTTCTGGTAGTAAGCGCTAAAGCAAAGAAATCACTCCAGCCTTCACCTGCTTGTTCTTGGTTACCTAAACAACTAGAATTATTTGGACCACCAGTTAATCTGGTAGAAATTCCGTGTCCGTATTCATGCGCAATTACCCCATTATCTAAATCACTGTCGTAAATGAGCGCAGTGTTAAAATCTGAAGAATCATATAAAGTTACATAAACTGAATCTGAACTTAGTGCTGTTTTTAACATTACACCAGTTCCAAATCCAATAAAAATAGATGGAATGGTGATGGTGTTATCAGTACCTGTTACAGCGGTAGGTGTAATGCCATTTGTGTTGTGTGCCAAAATTACTGCAATGGCGCCAGCATCTTGAGCTCTTTTTATTTTAGCTCTGTTGGTGCTAGACATTGTTCCACATGATCCACCTCTATCTATTAGAGCAATATTTCCAGCAAGTTCATTGGCATTTGCAATGAGTCCACAAGCAAAATTAGTAGTGGCATTGCTATCTCTAACCAAAACTACTTTTCCAGATAAGCCTTCCGGGCTTAACCTTGCTCCAACAGAAGATTGAGGTCCAAAATATTTACCCTTAATGGAAGATGGATAAATAACCCCTAATGTATTGTTTGAGGCAGAAGCACCACTTGTAGGCCATAAAAACATCTGCATTCTGCCACTTGTTCCATCTACAGGAGTAGAAAAATTTGCATTACTTGTTCCACTTCCATCTTGCGCATCAGCTAATACAAAATCTCTTCCAAGGCCTTGTCCGCTTAAGTTTTTTTGTTGAAAGTTTCCACTTTTTTCGTCGAAACCGTATTTAAAGAATATGTCATGAATAATGTTATTCCAATAAAATAAATTCACAATGGCAGCATTTCTGTTGTCACGAGGTCTGGCAGAAATACTATATGGGAAATCGAAAATAAGTGAATCTCCACCACTTGGAGCAAAACCATTAATATTGTTTGAACCAGAGGTATCTTCTTTAGCCCAAACATTGTTTCCGCGTGTAATTAAAAATTCTGGTCCAGCAACCCCATTTGTATCATGCCATCCAAATGGTGACGACGTTGGATCAGCCATATTGTTCATCATGGAGCGTGGGCCTCTGGCCGGACTTTCTAATGGTAAGGGAAAAACGTTGTAGGTGCCTGTTGCAGATTTTTTGCCTAGGTTTATGCTTTGACTTTCTTCAAATTGAAAAGCATGCTTTGCATGTTGTGCAGAACTTTCATTGCTTGGAAAATTACAATGTGTGGTGTAAGAAATTGACTCAAGAATTTCACCAGTCATTGCATCTACTTTTTTATTCCACCAGTCATTGTTTTCATTTTCTAAAAACTCTACTTGATAAACTAATTTAACTTTATCACCTTGAGCAAAATAAGCTTCTTTTACAAATAGTTTTTCATTGGAGATACTTGGATCAAACCAAGTATGCTTGCCATTTTCTATACCCAAGGTTTTGTTTGAAATATTTTGAATTACAATACCCTCTGAAGCAAGACCTTTCATTAAAGCTTCACTCATATTAAGTTTGGCAGTAGACTTGCTAATTTGATTGTCTGCGAGAGGTATAAAATTGTGATGCATAGTAATTAACTTACCCTCTTTAGTAAAATGCATATCTACATTAGCATTCAATATCTCTAAGCCTTTTACGGTTTGGTTTCCATAGACATGAGTTACGCCGTTATGTTGGGTTTCATATTGGTTATTTACCAAAATAGTTATTTGGTTTGACCCAATAAATTTTTGCTGATCCAATTCTTGTTTCAAGCATTGATTAATTTTATCATTCGATAATTGTGCTTGAACACCCGAAGATAAAATAAGGATGCCAATTAAGTTTAGTAATTTTTTTCTCATGTTTATGTTAGGTCTTGCTATGTTAAGTTTTTTTTAAATATTTTTAAATCAAATATTAAGATTTCAAACTAGTATTCCAAATAAAATCAAGAATAAAGATCTGTAACATGAATATTTTACAATCTAAGTATGTTAGAATTAAAAAGAAATAAAAAAACTAGCTGTGTTTAGCTAGCTGTTGGTGCAATCCAATGAGTAAGAAACTTAACAGATATGCCACACCAATTTGGGTAATCAGCGGAGATTCAACAAGAAAATACACCAATGAAAGTAACAAGTGTGTGAACAAAATAGAATCTAAATACGCTTTATACAATAGCCAGGGTCCAAAAAAACCAATGGTAAAAATACATAAACCAATAAAACCAATGGCAGCAAAGTAATATAAAAACTGATTATGTGGAATGATTGGTTTACTTACATCTGGGTATTTGTTTTGAAAAATAGAATTGTTTAGGTCTTCAATATCACCCAGTCCACAACCAATCCAAAAATTAGATTGAAGGTTTATTTCTAAGGCATTTTTATAACTGATAAATCTGCTAGATAAACTTTGATTATTAGCGCTTTTATTTTCATTTATTGCGTTTAAATCCGCGCTGGTATTTGCAATTTTATTGCTAACAGTTGGCGAAAAATACATGGTTGTTGCACCAATTAAAAGTAAGCTGCCTCCAATGTATATAGCCAGTTTAAACTGTTTTCTTTTAAAAATTAACTTTAAAATTTCAATAAAAAACAATAGGTATAAACCTAATAGCCCGCTTCTTACAGAAAAAATATGTATAAATACCAATAAAAATAAGCCCATGACTAAGAAGGCTATTTTTTCATTTTTAATAAAAATCTTTTCCTTTTCTTGACTTAGGTAATAACTTACATAAATGGCAAAAACAATCATCATACTAAAAGTAGGGTGGTGTGAAACCAAGGTAGGCATTACCTTACTTTCTAAATATAATTGGTTGATAGATTCTTGATTAGCCAAATAATTAATAAATGCTGCTAAACTAATGACAAAGGTTCCAACTAAAAAAAATGCTAATAACCTTACATATTGCAATCGAGATAATACTGGGATCTTGATAAAAGCCAGTGGTAATAATAAAAATGGCAATGCTATCTGAATTTTTTGATTGAAATAATTTAAATTGTCAGAGTAAAAGTAGGATGGAAGTAGCACCCAGAAACAAAGAGTAATTAGTAAAAAAGGCTTAGTTTTTGGGCTAAATATGGGCTCTTTTTTTTGAAACCAATAAAACAGACCAAGTAATGTTATTCCAATCATACTTAGGCTTGGTAAAATTCGAACAACATCTAGTAAGAAAATGCCGGCAATTAGGAGGAGGCAAAGTATAAAAAATAATTGTTCTTTTATAAATTTCATGATTAGACAAGTTGGTAGTTTTTGTATTCACCAATTCTATATCCGGTTTTTTGTTCTATCCAGAAAAGGATTCGATCTTTCACGTTGCCCTTTTTACCAGTAAATGTTGGTGTATAATCCCAGTTTTTATTTAATATCCTATCCTTCATACAGCTGGGGTGTGCACTGGTAAATAGTTGTAATGAATCTATCTCACTATAATCGAACTGGTTGATTTGATTTTCTTGTTCTGCAATCCAATCATCTGTATGCCAAAGTTGATGAAAATCCTTTATTTTCTTTTTCATTATTTCTGGCGTCCTGACCCAACCATAATGAAAAATTTCTGCTTTAATTTTCTTTACTTTTAACTTATTTCCATCTCTTCTGAATCCTTGGGCATCTTTGTAGGATTGGATATTTGGAAGATTTTTTATAATTCTAATTTCATGCCTGTAAAATCCCCTTGATTTAGCTACATAGTTAAAGTTTCCAAAAAAATGTTGGTATTCAAACAATAATCCCTCTACCAAGGGATGATTTTGATACAGTTGAAGGGCATCTTTAATTTCTTGGTAATAGACCTCATTAACCACCTCGTCTGCTTGAATGTAAAAACACCAGTCTGCATTTGGATGAATTAATTTTTTTGCCTTATCGGTTTCTTTGGCTAATACCGCACCACCCTCTCGCAGCGTATCGTCCCAGATAGAATGATGAATTTTAATTTTGTCTGAATGAATGGATTGAATTAATCCCAAGGTATTGTCTTCAGATTGTCCTAGGAGCACAATCACTTCATCACATATCGGTAATAAAGATTGTATTGATTCCACAACTGGGTAATCATATTTCTCTGCATTTCTTACTATGGTAAATCCGCTTACAAACATTATTTTGCTCTTATTGCTTCTACAGGGTCTAATTGAGAGGCTCTGTAGGCCGGAATAAAACCAGATACAATTCCAATACTTACAGAAACTAATAATCCAGTAATAATATTTCCGCTACTCAAGAATAGGTTTAAATCTAAGTAACTTTTTACTCCAATGGTAATTAAAAAAACAGCCAATAAACCGATAGTTCCACCCACCAAACAGAGAATTACAGACTCAACTAAAAACTCAATTAATATAAAGTAATTTTTTGCACCTAAAGATTTTTGTATTCCTATTTGCTGGGTTCTTTCTTTCACGCTAACGAACATGATATTAGCAATTCCAAATCCGCCCACTAATATAGCAAAAAGTCCAATGATCCAACCTCCAAGAGAAACTACACTGAACAAACTTTTAAGTGGTTTAGACAATAAAGTAGTTTTATTGATAGCAAAATCTGCTTCTTCATTTGGGCTTAATTTTCTGATAGCGCGCATAATGCCTTTTAATTCGTTTTCTAATTGGTTCACACTGACCCCATCTTTAGCTTTTACCTGAATTCTGCTATTTACCATATTGCTGTTTAGGCGTAAAAAATTAGCTGCAGTTTTCACCGGAATTAAAAATACATTATCCATACTATTGTTTAACATACTTTCTCCCTCTTTCTTAAACAATCCAATTACTTTAAACTTTTTTCCTTTGATACTTACCATTCGATCTATGGACCTTAAGGTAGGGAATAAGTTTTGCGCAATGGATGAACCAATCATTACCACCTGATCACCATTTTTGATTTCATTTTCACTAAAGAATCTACCATCCTCTAATTCAAAATCTCGCACACCAGGATAACCCTGCGAAACACCCATTCCGCTCACATTTTCTGCACTTAGGTTGCTAAATTTTAAAGTAACTGATGGCAAATTTACACTCAAGGCAAGTGCCTTAGCAAGCGTAAGCTGCTCTTCTAATTTTTCTAATTCATCAATGGTTGGATTAGGTCTATTCATATATTTCCACCATTTATAGTTTGATCCAAATTCCCAGGGCCATTTCTCAATGATAGCTACATCTTTACCTAAACTATCTACACTGTTTTGAAGGTTTTTTTCTAAAGAATCTACGATGCTTAATACCATAATAATGCAAAAAATTCCAATGGTAATGCCCAATGTAGAAAGAAAAGTTCTTATCGGATTGCTTTTTAGAGCAAACGTTGCTGCAACGGCACTCTCCCAGAGTTGTCCGCTTATAACTTTCCATTCATTCTTATGTTGCATAATTACTCCCTGTATTTACCAGCAAGGTCTAACTTAATTTCTATACTTTTATCGTATGCTTTAATAATATTTTTAACTAATTTATGTCTCACCACATCTTCAAAGGTAAGGTAGGCAAATTCAATTCCTTTAATTCCTTCTAATATATTTACTGCTTTAACTAAACCAGACATATTTTTTCTGGGAAGGTCAATTTGAGTTAAATCACCTGTAATGATGAATTTAGCATTTGGCCCCATTCGGGTAAGGAACATTTTTAATTGCAAATCTGTGGCATTTTGGGCTTCATCCAAAATGACATAGGCATTATCCAGCGTTCTACCGCGCATAAATGCCATTGGTGCAATTTCAATAACACGTGTTTCAATATATGATTTTAACTTATCTGCCGGAATCATATCGTCTAATGCATCGTAAAGCGGACGCAGGTAAGGGTCAATTTTTTCTTTTAAATCACCAGGTAAGAATCCTAAATTTTCACCTGCTTCAACTGCTGGTCTGGCTAAAATAATACGTTTAATCTCTTTATTTTTAAGAGCCCTTACAGCAAGTGCAACTGCGGTGTATGTTTTACCGGTACCCGCCGGACCAATAGCAAAAAGGATATCATTATTATTCATTAAAGAGACCATTTTTTTTTGATTAGGTGTTTTTGCCTTAATCACTTTAGCATGGTTTCCATATAAAATCACTTCGCCACCCTCCGCAATATCTGCTTTATTCGAATGGTTATTTTCTTTTTGTAAGGAACCTAAAAACAATGCCTCTAATTGATTTTCAGTTATGTTACCATGTTGTTTAATATAGGTCAATAAATGTTCAAACTTTTCTTCAAATAGATGAATATCTGATTCTGAACCATGTAAAATAACCTGATTACCCCTGGCAACAATTTTTAATTGAGGAAAGTGTAATTGAAAAGTTTTTAGGTTTTGATTGTGAACGCCAAAGACCTCTGTAGCGTCTATGTGTTCAATAAAGATTTCTTTGTTATTCAAATTGTGCTTTTTTGCTATTAATTTGCACGAAAATAGCAAAAGATTTTGAACTCTGTTATCACAATTATTTCTGATTATGGTTTGGGCAGTCCTTACAGTGCAGCCCTTATTGGGAAAGGCTTTGCTATTATGCCAGAAAACAGGATTGTTGAGATTTCTAGTCAAATTAATCCATTTGATTTGGTTCAAACCGCCTTTTTATTAAAATCTGTTTATCATAATTTCCCAATTGGAACTTGCCATTTAATTGGTGTAGATACTAGTTTAAGCCTCCACAAAAGAATTTTGTGGGTAACCCAAAACGGACATCATTTTATTGCTGCAGATAATGGAATCTTTTCCTTATTGTTCGATGAACCCTTGCAATCTGTGTATGCAATAAACAATGCATTAATAGACGAGAACGATTTATTTCCAGAAAAAAATTTATTTCTTCCATTAATAGCAAAATTTTTGAAAGAAGGTGAGCTAAATTCTTTTGCCAAAGAAGCCAGTATTGGTAAAGAGTTACATAGCATGAGTGCGGTTTTTGATGGAAATTCTTTAGGCGGTGCAGTGATGTATGTAGACTCGTATCAGAATGCCATAACGAATATACATAAATCTGTTTTTGAAAGCTCTGGAAAGGGTAGACCTTTTAGGATGTATTACTGGAGTAAACATTACATAGATAAGGTAAGTAATCATTTTAATGAGGCAGAACCAGGTGATGATTTACTTATTTTTAATGAAAATGACTACCTAATTATAGCCATGAACCGAGGAAAAGGCGCACAATTATTAGGCCTTAAACCCGGTTCAAAGGTAATTATCAATTTCGAAGAAGCAGATTAATTATGATCGTGTCCCTCATTCCTTTTGAGGCTGTATTTTTCTATTTTATTGTATAAATGACTTCTTTGAATGTCTATTTCTGCTGCAGTTTTAGCCACATTCCAACCGTTTTTCTTTAGTTTTTCTTCTATAAAAATGCGCTCTACATATTCTTTGAAATCTTGTAATGTGCTAAATCTCTCGTAAATAGATTTCTCTTCATCGCGCGCATTGATTGGGCTAGCAAATTTCTGAATATCTTCTAAAGTAATTCTTTGGTTTCCCAGAATAACTAAGCGTTCTACAATGTTTCTCAGTTCTCTAATATTGCCTGAAAAGTTCAATTTTTTAAGTTCATCCAAAGCTTGTGGCATGAAGTTTTTCTTTGGAATGCCGCCATCTTCGCATACTTCTTTAATGAATTTTTCTGCCAATAATGGAATATCGTCGCGCCTTTCGTTTAAGCTTGGAACATGAATTAATATTACACTCAGTCTATGATATAAGTCTAATCTGAAATTACCTTTTTCAATTTCTTTTAAAAGATTTTTATTGGTAGCGGCTATCACTCGAACATCTACTTCAATGTCTTTCTCTCCACCAACGCGGGTAATTTTATTTTCTTGTAAGGCTCTCAAAACCTTAGCCTGAGCAGATAAACTCATATCGCCTACCTCATCTAAAAAAATAGTGCCTTGATGAGCCTGCTCAAATTTCCCAATTCGTTGTTT
>CANHDN010000016.1 GCA_947459415.1 Bacteroidota bacterium | reverse complement strand
GAAGAAGAACAAGGAAAAGAAGTTTTATCTCTTTATCCTGGAACCGAATTTATGTGCTTGCCAGCCAACACAATAAAAAATAGGGTTTGGATTGATGCCTGGGTACCAAGTATTCAATTATATGACGGACTTAGGTTAATGGAGAAAACGAAAATCTATAACCGCCAAAACAAAGCAATAGGTAAGGTGAATGCATCATTTAACCCCATGCAAATTTTGGAAGTAAAAGATAGTTTAACTCACATCATTATAAGTGGGTATATGCACAAAGGCTGCACAGATTTAAAATTTGTTCCCGAATTAGAGCTTAGTAATTTATTAGATAAAGCAGAGAATAATGAACGATTTTCATTTTTTGAGCAGTTTATCACTAAGTATGAATTTATAAAAACCATTGAAGATAATAATTACAGTTCTTACTTATTACAAGAACCAGAATTTGTTCAACAAATACTAGTTCCAAGACTGTTATTGGTTTTTTATAAAACTGAATTAATTGCCATTTTTCATACCCAGGCACTCCGGGTAAAAAAGTATGACTCGATAGAAATGGGTAGCCAATATAAGATGATTTATAATTCAAAATTTAGTGAACATACCAAGCAAGAAATGGTATCTATCTACAAAAGTAAACTTCAAACTTATAAATAATTTCATGCAAGTAAGTGATAAAATATACATAGCAGGTCATAGAGGAATGGTTGGATCAGCCATGCACAGAAAACTATTAAAAGAAGGTTTTAACAATATTGTAGTGCGCACCTCTTCCGAGTTAAATTTGTGCAATCAGGATGCCGTATCTCATTTCTTTGAAACAGAAAAACCAGATTATGTATTCTTGGCAGCAGCTAAGGTTGGTGGAATTCTGGCTAATAATACATATAGAGCTCAGTTTCTCTATGAAAACTTAATGATTCAAAATAATGTAATTCACCAAAGTTATTTGCAAGGTGTAAAAAAGCTCTTATTCTTTGGGTCGAGCTGTATTTATCCGAAGTTTGCGCCACAACCTTTGCAAGAAGAAAGTTTATTGACAGGATTATTAGAACCAACTAATGAACCCTATGCCATAGCCAAAATTAGCGGCATCAAAATGTGTGAGGCCTATAGAGATCAATATGCTTGTAATTTTGTTTCTGTGATGCCAACCAATTTGTATGGCTATGCTGATAATTACCACCCTGAGCATTCTCATGTGCTGCCTGCCTTAATCAGAAAATTTCATGAAGCAAAAGTTTCAGGTGCAGCGCAGGTGGAGATTTGGGGAAGCGGAACCCCATTGCGAGAGTTTCTATTTGTTGATGATTTGGCAGATGCTGCTTTTATGGTGATGCAACAGTACCATGAAAAGCAATTTTTAAATATTGGAACTGGCACAGATTTAACCATCAAGGATCTGGCTTTAATTATCCAAAAAACCTTAGATTATAAAGGTGAATTAGTATTTAATTCGAGCAAACCAGATGGCACTCCAAGAAAATTGATGGATGTAAGTAAAATAAAATCATTGGGTTGGGAGCCAAAAATAGGCCTAGAAGAGGGGATTCAATTGGCCTATCAAGATTTCTTGAAAATTTTGAAGGCAAATTGAGTTTTTTTTCCCAAATTGCAACTTTAATTTTCATTTTAATACACCATTTCCAATGGCAAAAGTTAAAAGTAACAAAAAAATATTTATTGTAGAAGACGATACTTGGTATAGAAACTTCTTAAACTACACGTTGCAATTGAACCCTGATTATGAAGTTGTCTGTTTTGAAAATGCCAAAGATTGTCTCAATAGTTTATATCAAAAACCAGATCTAATTACCATAGATTATTCCTTGCCCGGAATTAATGGTGCTGAACTCATCAAAAAAATCAAGGAATTTGACGAGCAAATTCAACTCATTGTTATTTCTGGACAAGAAGACATCACCACAGCTGTAAACCTCCTGAAACTTGGGGTATTTGATTATATTATTAAAAACGAGGATACAAAAACCCGTTTGATGAACTCGGTTCAAAATGCCCTCATAAATAACTCCTTAAAAACTGAAATTATAGAGTTAAGGGAAGATTTGGGCAAAAAATATGATTACTCAAAAACAATCATTGGAAATAGCGACTCATTAAAGAAAACATTTTCATTAATTGAAAAAGCTGCTAACAGTAAAATTACTGTATCCGTTACAGGTGAAACAGGTACTGGAAAAGAATTAGTTGCCAAAGCAATCCATTATAATAGCTTGCGCAAGAAATCTCCTTTTGTTGCTGTTAACGTAGCGGCTATTCCAAGAGAATTAATTGAGAGTGAATTGTTTGGGCATGAAAAAGGATCTTTTACAGGAGCAGATGCGCGCAGAATTGGCAAATTTGAACAAGCCATCAAAGGCACTATATTTTTAGATGAAATAGGGGAATTAGATTTAAACTTACAAGCTAAATTATTGCGTGTTTTACAAGAAAGAGAAATAACCAGAATTGGAAGCAATAATGCCATTCCAATTGATGTTAGAATTATTGTAGCTACGCATAAAAATTTAGCCTCAGAAGTACAAGAAGGAAGATTTAGAGAAGACTTATATTATAGGTTACTTGGCTTACCAATTCATTTATCACCTCTTAGAGAGCGAGGAAATGATGTTATTTATCTAGCTAAACATTTTATTGACGAAAGCGTAAAAGAAAATAAAAGCGGTAAAATTACATTAAGTAATGATGCTCAGAAAAAACTGTTAGAACACTCTTACCCAGGAAATATTAGAGAACTAAAAGCCATTATTGAGTTAGCTTGCGTAATGTGCGACAACCAGATCATTGAAGCTAAAGATATCACATTCAACTCAGAAAAATCTATTAGCTCAGTTCTTAACCAAGAAATGAGTTTTGATGATTATACCAATTCTATTATTAAGTACTATTTAGATAAATATGAGCATAATGTAATCACTGTTGCCAAAAAATTAAAGATTGGAAAATCTACCATTTACCGCATCATGAAAACAGATTCATTCCAAAAAATTTATACTAAATAAAAGACTCACATATAGGTTTAACTACTCAAATCATTATGAAAAAAACACTTTTAGCCCTAGATGATGAACTAAGTATCTTAAAAATTTTAGATTTTTATTTTAATAAAAGTTATCATGTAGTTGCCAAGCAAAACGGTAAAGATGCATTAGAATGGATGCAACAAGGTGTAATTCCAGATGTAATTATTGCAGACGTAAATATGCCAGAAATTAATGGCTTAGACTTTATCAGACAAATTAGAGCCAGTGGTTTCTTTAAAAATGTCCCGCTTATCATGCTTTCAGGTAATGAAGGTTCCTCAGATAAAATTAAATGTTTAAAAGCAGGTGCAGATGATTATGTGATTAAACCTTTTAACCCAGAAGAACTAGAGGCTAGAATAGACAATATTTTTAGACGCATTAAAAAAATTTAATGATGGAAAAAACTTTTTCTAAGTATAGAATTGCTTTCATTTCTTCTAACCCCGATTCTATCGTAGAATTTAGTCACTTATTTAGGGAAGAATTCGATATTTTCCATTTTGAAAATATCTTTAAATTTATTCAGTGGACCAGTAATAACAATCCAGTAAAATTAGTGGTTACTCATTCAGACTTGTTGAGCTCTAATGGGATAACCTTTCGCAAAATCTGTAAAAATATTTCTGCAACAGCCAATTTACCTTTTATTTTAATTGTAGATAGAATTACTGAGGCAAATAGAAACATCGCCTTATTTGAGCAATTTGCAGATATTTTTGAATATCCAATACAAGCAGATGATTTATTGCTGCGAGCAAAATATTTAATTGAAAACCCACCTCGTTACCATTCATCGTTAACTAAAGACAATGCGATTTTACCCAAATATAGAATTCCAACTTCTAAAAGGGTTTTCGATATCATTTTTTCATTGGTAGCTATGTTGTTTTTGCTTCCCTTTTTCATCCTTTTCGCACTCATTATTTTAATGGAGTCTAAGGGGCCAGTATTTTATGCAGCTAAACGAGTAGGTTCAGGATATACCATTTTTAACTTTTATAAATTTAGATCGATGCGTCATGGTGCTGATGCCATGTTAAAAGGGCTAAAACACCTGAACCAATACCATGAAAGTTCTTTTGATGGCATTCAAGATTTCAATAATTATTTGTGTAAAGAATGTCAATTAGCGAATTCTGGTTGTCAATCAAAATTATACATGGATGGAGAAATGATTTGTGAAAAGATTTTTGCAGATTATAAACGCATCAAAGAAAATTTTAAATTTATAAAAATTGAGAACGACCCAAGAATTACTCGCTTCGGTCAATTCATGCGAAATACAAGTATTGACGAATTACCTCAACTAATAAATGTGTTAAAAGGCGATATGAGTATTGTGGGCAATAGGCCATTACCATTATACGAAGCAGAAAAGTTAACCACAGACCAATTTGCTTTACGCTTTATGGCACCAGCAGGAATTACCGGCCTATGGCAAGTTACAAATAGAGGGAATAGCGGACCCATGAGTATGCAAGAGCGCATGGAATTAGACAATGAATATGCAAAAAGCAGCTCTTTTTTTAACGACATAAAAATTATTTTAAAAACCATTCCTGCCATCTTCCAGAAGGAAAACGTTTAGGTTTATATCATATTCATGTACCAAAGATACCTCCCCTATTTTAAGCAAATTACTTTGCTGAGTTTGCCAATTATTGTGGGTCAATTAGGGATTGTTTTAATGGGTGTTGCAGATGTAATTATGATTGGCAAATTAAAGCCTGTACATCTGGCCGCTGCCTCTTTTGCAAATGCTATTTATTTTTTTATTGCCATATTAGGTATCGGTACTTTAACCGCTGTTTCTCCACTTGTTGCTAAAAGTAAAGGAGCAGGTAAACCAACAGAATGCGCCAATCTTTTTAAACAATCTATACAGGCCTCTTTTATCTTGAGTTTTTTTATTGGATTGATATTATTCATCATTACAGAAAATTTATATTGGTTCAAACAAGACCCTACTGTTACCCTTTTAGCCAAAGATTACTTGCATATATTGAACATAGGAACCTTGCCAATGCTGCTCTTTTTTGCTATAAAACAGTACAGTGATGGCTTAGGAATAACTAAACCATCGGCTGTAATTACCATCATTGCCTTATTAATCAATGTATTTTTAAATTGGGTTTTTATCTATGGAAATTTAGGTTCTATAAAATTAGAATTATTGGGCGCTGGCATAGCTACCACCATGGCAAGATGCATCATGGCCATTTCGATGTTTATATATGTTAAAAACAAAAAAATATACCAAGCTTATTTACAAGCGATACCTTACGATAACAAGTTCTTTTTTTTAAAACAGATATTTGTTGTTGGACTTCCATCCGGACTTCAATACTTTTTTGAGGTAGGTGCCTTTGCATTTGCAGCCATTATGATTGGATGGATTAATGAATTTGCACTTGCCGCACACCAAGTAGCTATAAACATTGCGTCGATTACTTATATGATTGCTACAGGCATATCAGCAGGTGGATCTATTGCTGTGGGTGAAGCTTTAGGAAAAAAAAACAAAAAAGACATTATAGATGCTGGAAGAGCTGCACTTGTAATGGGTGCCATATTTATGACATGCTGCGCGCTCATTTTAGCAGTATTTGCCCCAGCCATCATTAAGCTATATACTACAGATGAACAAGTAGCTTCAATGGCCATTTATCTTCTTTACATAGCGGCATTTTTTCAATTAAGCGATGGAATACAATGTGTAGGTTTAGGTATTTTAAGAGGAATAGGTGATACTAAAATTCCTACTGTAATAACCATTTTTGCGTATTGGATAATTGGCATCCCATTAGGATATATTTTATGCTTTAAACTCTCTTTAAATTTATATGGTATTTGGATAGCATTACTAATTGGACTAAGCTTATCTGCTTGGCTTTTGAGTAAAAGATTTTTGCAAGAAAGCAATAAAATGAATGTAGATATGTTAGCTCCCTTAAATGATTAATTGAATGCAGACCCGCTTTAAAGTTCACTTGGCCTTATTGGCTGTTTCCCTTCTATATGCAGCTACTTTTACAATTGCCAAAATGGCAATGCCTATTTACATTAAACCATTCGCCTTTATTTTAATGCGTGTAAGTGTGGCTACCATTTGCATTTACCTGTTTCATAGACATTTTGTAAAAGGTGCCATTCAAGATAAAAAAGATCTCTGGCCTTTATTTGTTTCAGCCGTTTTTGGTGTAGCGGGTAACATGCTTTTATTTTTTAAAGGCCTATCAATTACCTCACCCATTAATGCCTCTGTGCTCATGCTAAACACGCCTATTTTTGTATTGGTTTTTGCCACCATCATTCTCAAAGAAAAACTTAGTATCCATAAAATTTTAGGCATCTTTATAGCAGCAATTGGCGCATTATTATTAATAGGCGGAAGAAATTTTAGCTTTAATCAAGATAGTGTTTTAGGTGATTTATTTGTTACCCTCAATGCAATTATTTATGCTTTCTATTTAGTTTATGCAAAGAAATTAATGGTAAGATATCATCCACTTACAGTAACGCTTTATGCTTTCTTTTTTGGCTTCTTTTTAGTTTTGCCTTTCGGATTCAATCAAGTATTGGAAATAGATTTTATTCATTTGCCTGCCAGTATTTGGGGTGCTATTGCATTTGTAACCATTGGAGCTACCTTTTTAACTTATGTGCTAAATGCCTATGCATTAAAGCATGCTAGTTCAAGTTTGGTTGGTTCTTATATTTATTTGCAACCGGTATTAGCTACCCTCATAGCAATTATCTCAGGTAAAGATTTTTTAAGCTTGGATAAATTTTTGAGCATGCTTATTGTATTTTCTGGGGTATTTTTAGCATCCTTTAAAAAGACAGAGAAAAGCTAATTCAAGCAGCAAATAGGCGCAAACTTGAATTTCTTTTGAGAATTTTTAATTTTGTTTTTAATTTCATATCTAAATGATAAATTGCAATAATTGTAGAAAAGAAACTACAAAGAATGTAATTAACTCTTTTTTGTAATGACTGAACAAACACTAAAATCTAACACAATAAGAATAATTCAAATAGATCCGGTAATTAATCATTTAGCGGCTCAAGAAAAATTTTTTAAAGATTTGGGGATTCATCCAGAGATTTACAATTTCCCAAATTTTGAAATTGCAAAACCCTTTCTCAATAACTCAGGAGGTTTATTTGATCTAATCTTAATACATGAAACGATTATCAATGAAAATGTTAAAAAAGAACTTCCATTAAATACAACAATTGCCATAGTAAATGCAAGCAGAAGACAATTTGATGAGAAAATAATAGAGAATAAAATTAACCACATTGGCAGTAATTTCAAAAAGAAATGGTTTAACAGCTTGTTTCAATTAGAAAATGAGTTGAGCTAAACATTATTTTTAAGTAAGAAAAAGCAATTCCAAGATAATTGCTTTTATATTTGCCCTGACTAGCAAATTTAGCTAGCTACTCATTAGATAGAAAATGGATAAAAATGATATTTTAAAGGCCCTCGCTACCGTTCAAGAACCAGATCTAAAAAAGGATTTGGTGAGCTTAAAGATGATTCAAGACATTGAAATTAATGGTCTTGAGATTAGCTTCAACGTTGTTTTAACGACACCAGCCTGCCCCTTAAAAGAAAAAATTGAAAAGGATTGTATTGATGCCATACACAAATTAGTATCGGATCAGGCCATAGTTAAAATTACTATGACTGCCAATGTAACTAGCAACAGAAGTGATAAACTTACCCTACCAAATGTAAAAAATATTATTGCTGTAGCTAGCGGTAAAGGTGGGGTAGGGAAATCAAGTGTTTCTAGTAACTTAGCAATTGCCCTGGCAAATATGGGTGCAAAAGTGGGCTTATTAGATGCAGACATTCATGGCCCAAGTGTGCCCATGATGTTTGGCGTACTGAATGAGCAACCTATGATGCGTAGCATTGATGGAAAAGAGTTAATGGTACCTATAGAAAAACATGGCGTTAAATTGCTTTCAATAGGCTTTCTAATAAAACCAGAGCAAGCAGTAGTTTGGCGCGGACCCATGGTATCTAGTGCACTTAGGCAATTTGTAAATGATACAGACTGGGGTGAATTAGATTACTTGATTTTAGACCTTCCGCCTGGTACAGGTGACGTACATTTAACCATGCTTCAAATTGTTCCTTTAACAGGTATTGTAATGGTTACCACTCCGCAAGCAGTAGCGCTTGCAGATGCTTATAAAGCAGCAACCATGTTTGGCATGACACCTGTAAAAGTTCCTATTTTAGGTGTAGTGGAGAATATGGCTTATTTTACTCCTGAAGAATTACCAGAAAATAAATATTATATCTTTGGTGATGGCGGAGGTAAAACAATGGCCAATGAATTACAAGTTCCTTTTTTAGGCGAAGTGCCAATTATTATGAGCATTAGAGAAGGCGGAGACAAAGGAACACCTGGGGCTGTATTAGATGCTTCAGCAAAAAAAGTTTTTAATGAAATTGCCGAAAAAGTAGCACAGCAAATAGCGGTTAGGAATGCCACAAATTAAGTCCATGTTCCATAGACCATGGTTTTTTTTCGCAAAAAAAGCTATTTCTAAATAAGAAAAAATTCAATAACAGAAATTATATAATGAATGAAGAAATAAGGCAGAAAATTGAGATTGCATTAAATAGTATGCGTCCGTTTTTAGAGGCAGATGGCGGCAATGTAGAGTTGGTAGATGTTACAGATGAGATGGAAGTAAAACTGCGCCTACTGGGCAATTGTAGTAATTGCAGTATGAGCAGCATGACCATGAAAGCTGGCATAGAGAGCGGCATTAAAAATGCATTACCAGAAGTGAGAAAAGTTACTGCAGTAGACTAAACATTCATCAAATTACGCCCACACCTTGGTACCTTCTGTACAATTGGTGCAAATATCGATTTCTTTACGCGACTTTAAGATAGCCCTTCTAAAACCTTGGTAAGATTCTGAGCGCCAAACCTTGGTAAACGAATCTCTGCTAACATCTCCAAATCGGTGTGTAGCGTCTTTATCAAAGCAACAAGGTACAACCAATCCGTCCCAGGTAACTACACTGCCGCGCCACAAACGCCAACACTGGTTTAGCAATTCATTTTTTATTTCGTAGCCATTCTCAGTCTTTTTGTATCTACTTAATTCCTCTTTCTCTGGAATAAGCTCATCTGTGTTCTGGTAATCGTAGATTTGAGCTGTTTTAATTCCCAACTCATCAACTCCAATTTCTTTTGCAATCTTTTGTAGTTCAGGAATTTGATGTTCATTGTGCTTAAAAGCAATAAATTGCCATATAATATGAGGAGTGGATTTACCTAACTTCTTTTTCCACTTCACTAAATTTTTAGTCCCTTCTAATACCTTATCTAAATTTCCTCCTTTACGATATTTTTGATAAGTCTCTTGAGTAATTCCATCAATAGAAACAATAAGTCTATCTAAACCAGACTCAATGGTTGCTTTAGCCATTTCATCTGTAAAATAATGGGCATTGCTTGAGGTAGCGGTATAAATATTTTTAGCTGCAGCAATTTTTACAAAGGCTAAAAACTGCTTGTTTAAAAATGGTTCTCCTTGAAAATACAAAATAAGGTAGACCAAATCTGGATGCAATTCATCAATTAGTTTTTGATATAAGGATAAATCGAGCATTCCTGTATTACGCGAAAACTCTCTTAAACCACTAGGACATTGCGGGCAACGCAAGTTACAGCTCGTAGTTGGTTCAATTTCCATTACCATGGGCATGCCCCAGTGGATTGGTTTACGAAGAATGCGCGAAAAAGTATAACTCAAATAAAGAATAATAGCATTGCCAATTCTTCGCCCATTAAGCTTAGAAATAAAGTTAATGCCATCGGTTAAATTTCTATTCATTTGCCGCAAAGTAAGGAAAGAAATTTAATTCCTTAATCTACATTGTCGTGCAAGAAAGAATTATTAGTTTTTATTTCTGGTTTACCCGTATTATCATCAAATAAACTCAAACGACTCACCTGTGTAATGGATGAATGTGGAACATCGTCTAATCGTTTTAATTTGCGCTTGTAAGCAGGCTCCTTCTCTAAATCACGCAAACCTTGAGGAGAATTGATGCTAATATTTAAATCCTTTAATGTTTTTATGCGTTGAATATGCTTCTCAATCTTTTTCTCTTGATCTTCAATACTCAAATGATCCATTAAATGAAAGATATTCGTTTCAAGGCTTTCCATAGATAATTCTTTTACCTCCAAACCAATTTCACTATTTACCTGGATTTCTTCCTCAAAAACCGCTGTCTCTGGCGCCAATTCCTCTGTTTCATCAATTCGCAAACTCAATTCAATCTCAGTAGGATTGGCTTCAGGCTTTTTTGGCTCAATCAGCTCCTCCTCTAAACTATATTTTGTTGGTTCGGGTATAATAGATTTAGGAGCAACAGGTTGAACCACTGAAACCGGAGGAGTGATAATACTTGGTGGCACTACTAAATTACTTACATTACCGATAATGATTTTATTTTCTTTTGGGGTAGAATCAAACCCAGTTGCAATTAAAGTAACAGACAATGCATCTTCAAGCGATTCATCATAACTAGTACCAATAATCATTTCTGCCGTGAAGCCACTTTCTTCTTGTACAAAATTATTTATTTCTTCAAACTCGCTCATCAACAACTCATGCGCACCGCTTGCAGAACTTACATTCAATAAAATATTTTTAGCTCCAACTATTTTACTTGCATTTAAGAGTGGTGAATTTAATGCTGTTTTTACCGCTTCCATAGCTCTGTTCTCACCTCTGGCAGTTGCAGACCCCATTAATGCCACACCACTAGATTTCATTACTGTTCTTACATCTTCAAAATCTACATTAATTTCACCTGGGTAAGTAATAACCTCGGCAATGCCCTTGGCAGCTGTATTTAGAATTTCGTTAGCATGTCCGAATGCTGCGCGCATAGGTAAATTGCCATACATCTCTTTTATTTTATCATTCCCAATAATGAGCAAACAATCTACAGCATTCTTAAGGGCATCAATACCTTCTGAAGCAAAATCTTGACGCTTCTTACCTTCAAATGAGAAAGGAGTTGTAACAATACCTACTGTTAAAATACCCATTTCACGAGCTGTTTTGGCAATGATAGGAGCTGCGCCAGTTCCTGTTCCACCACCCATACCAGCTGTAATAAATAGCATTTTAGTATTTACACCTAAGGTATCAATAATATCTTCAATAGCCTCCATGGCAGAATTTCTTCCTACCTCAGGATTAGCACCTGCACCCAAACCTTGTGTTAAACTGGCACCCAACTGAATTTTGTTAGGAATTGGACTGTTTTCTAAGGCCTGTAAATCTGTGTTGCAGATAATAAAATCTACTCCTTTAATGCCTTGAGAAAACATATAATTAACGGCATTACCGCCGCCGCCGCCAACACCCAACACCTTTATGATGGAGGATTTTTCTTTAGGCATATTAAATTTGAATGCATTGTCTCCCATAACGTACTTAATTTATTTACTTACTAAAAATCATTTAAATTATCATCCTCAAAAAATCTCTTTCCTTGGTTAATTATTCTAGCTATAATTCCAAATTGCTTTACCTCTTCTTTTGCCTTTTCACGCTCACTTGGATTTGAAATTGAATTTATCTTTTCCATTTCCTCCATTTCTTTAAACCCTTTTAGCACTAAGCCTACACCGGTGGCATAAATCGGACTTTTTATTTCTTCTACCTCAGAAACGCCTAAATGTTCATTGGCATATCCAATTCTAGCATCCAAACTAGTTACATACTCAACTAGTTTATCTAAATGTTTTAACTGTGAACCTCCACCTGTTATAACGATACCTGCATTCAATTTCTTTTCTAAACCAGAACTTTTAATTTCAAAAAGAACTGTTTCAAAAATCTCTTCAACACGTGCTTGTATAACCATAGCTAAATTCTTCACACTAACCTCTTTTGGAGGACGGCCATGGAAACTTGGAATACTTACAATTTCGTTTTCTTTATTTTCATCAGATAAAGCTGAACCAAACTTTACTTTTAGTGCCTCTGCTTGGTTACGAAGCACATTACATCCTTCTTCTACGTCTTTGGTTATAATATTACCGCCAAAAGGAATTACGGCAGTATGTCTAATAATTCCGTTTTTAAAGATGGCAACATCTGTAGTCCCACCGCCAATATCAACCAAACATACACCAGCTTCTAATTCTTCAGGTGTAAGTACAGCTTCAGAAGAAGACAAAGGTTCAAGTATTAGATCGGCTACCTTTAAACCTGCACGTTCAACACTTTTATAGATGTTTTTAATCGCATCAACATTTCCAGTAATAACATGAAAATTAGAAGACAATCTAATGCCAGTCATCCCTACCGGATCATACACATCATTAATATCATCTACCGTATATTCTTGCGGCAACACATGGATAATTTCATCACCAGGAGCTAGGGCAAGTTTGTTCGTATCCTTAATTAATCGAATAACATCTTCTTTGGTAATTTCTTCATCTCTGGCACCTAAACTGATGCTATTTCTATGTTGAAGACTTTTAATATGTTGACCAGCAATACCAACATGCACATTGTGAATCTCGAGTTGAATCTTATTTTTAGACAGGGCCAAACGCGCTTTTTCAATGGCCTCGTTAATGGCACGAACCGTTTTTTCAATATTTCTTACTTCACCACGTATTACACCCAAACTCTCTGCCTTTCCCATTGCCAGCACTTCTATCTTACCGTGCTCATTGCGCTTACCAACAATGGCACATACCTTAGTTGTACCAATATCTAGCCCTACAATTATTTTGGATTCTACCAACATTTTATTATCCTTTATTTTTTACAAATTACTTGACCATCAAACCTTACATCAATACTTCTATATTTATTCCACCCTATCCTATTCATGCCTTCCCTATAAAAGGCAAGTAGTTTCTTAAACTTGATTTCAATGTTGTTGGCATCCCCAAAAATGATAACATGGTTTCCAACTTTTGGAACCAATACCATATCATTATCGGTATTTACAAATATCTGTTCAATTAATGCCTTATAAAATGGTTGTTTATCAACATATGAGGCTATTTTGAACACCTGATTTCCTACAAAAGAGTACACTGTATCTCCATGTTCTAATCGTTCAAAAATATTCCCATTGGCCATAGGAACCCTGCAAGTAAACTGGTCTGAGAGGGGCATTTTTATTCCAAATTGATCTACATAAAATTGAGTTCCATCATATCGATGCATTCTCAAAATTGGCCTCCTTTGCTTCACATTCAAGTTTAATTCACCTTGCATAGTTGCAAAAACTTCGGCATGCTCCACAAAATTTAAACCCAATAAATGTTTTTCAATTTGATGCGTATTAATTTCACCCAAAGGCAAACCAATTACTTTTTTACCTTCAGGTAAATTTTGACGCAATTGTTCTAATACTTTTTGCCTATTATAAAATCCAATTTCAGCAGGGTAAACACGAACATTTACCTTCTCACATGGCAATGAATCTGCTTGTTTATTAACAAATGCTAAGGCAAACAGCACAGAAACAATGAGTATAACACTCAGTGTTAATTTCGCAATCTTTTTAAGCATTTTCATTCTATGGGGCTTCATGCTATTTTCCTAATAAACCATCCTCAATAGGCTGAACCAATGCATCAATATCACCTGCACCTAAACTAACAAATAAAGTCGGTTTTAATGAAACAATGGCCTCTACTAATTCTTGTTTGCCAACCAACTTCTTATCTTTTGTTTCAATCTTTTCTACTAATAATTCTGAATTTATACCAGGAATTGGCAATTCTCTCGCAGGATATATAGGTAATATATAAACAGAATCTGCTAAAGATAATGAGTGAGCAAATTCGTCTAAAAAGTCGCGTGTTCTGCTATACAAATGTGGTTGAAATGCAACTACCAACTTTTTATGAGGATACATTCTTTTAATAGAACCTAGAATTGCTTTAATCTCTTCGGGATGATGCGCATAATCATCAATAAAAATCTGATCTGTAGTTTTAATTCGGTATTCAAACCTACGTTTCACCCCTTTAAATGAACTTAATCCAGCGCGCAATTCTTCTTCACTTATGCCGCAAAGTAAAGCCACAGCAGATGCTGCTACTGCATTTTCTATATTGTGTAAACCAGGTATGCCCAGAGACAAATCTTGAATTGACTTACCTTCTATCATGAGATCAAAAATATGTTCAGCCTCATTAATCCTGATGTTATAAGCAAATATTTGTGCACTAGAATTTAAGCCATAGCTTAAAAATTGACCACTCAGTTTTGGTATGATATCTAAATTGTATTTTACTAATAATGTGCCTCCAGCTCGTAATTTATTTGCAAATGCAAGGAAAGATTCTTGCATGGCACTGTGTTCTCCATAGATATCCAGGTGGTCTGCATCTGTAGAAGTTATTATGGCATAATAAGGAGACAAACTTAAAAAAGACCTATCAAATTCATCTGCCTCTACTACCGTAAATTGCTGACCTATGGGCAATGTATCTGCAAGCGGATGTAACAATAAATTACTTTCATAATTACTTGCTATACCACCTAAAAATGCATTACATTTTATTTTACTTTGGATAAGTAAATGAGCTAACAATGTAGATGTTGTTGTTTTACCATGTGTACCCGCCACACCAATGGTAACAGAAGATTCACTTAATACACCTAAAACCTCAGCGCGTTTTAAAATAGTATAATGATGCGCTTTAAACCAAGCCAATTCTTGGTGATCTTTTGGTATGGCTGGAGTTAAAACTACCAATGTGTTTTGAGTGTTAATGGGCAAACTACTCAGGCTAACTGGATCATCTGTATAATGAATAAACATACCCTCAGCAAGCAATTTTTGAGTAAGGGGAGTTTCAGTTTTATCATATCCATAAACCTGCAAGCCAATATGCTTAAAGTACCTGGCTATGGCGCTCATACCAATACCACCTATACCCAAAAAATAAACATATTTTACATTGGTAAGATTCATGATTTTCTTAACATTAAAAGTTCATCAACAATTAATTCTGCCGCATTTGGAATTGCCATTTTAGAAATATTATTAGACAAGGTATGCTGTAATGATTCATTTGTTAACAAATCTAAAACGACCTGAACCAATGTATCCTTTGCTTCCACATCTTTTACTAAAAGTGCCGCATTATTTTTCACTAAAGCCATAGCATTCTTGGTTTGGTGGTCTTCACTTACATTAGGAGAAGGAACCAAAATACATGGCTTTGCAGCAATGGCTAATTCTGCAATAGACAAAGCACCAGCGCGCGAAATAACCACATCGGCAGCAGCATATGCTAAATCCATTTCATAGATAAAAGGGGCAAGCTTGAGGTTAAAATCAGGAGGTATTTGTTTATATTGTTCACTTTGAAACAATTTGCCAGTTTGCCATATTACATTTACCTGAGCATTCGCTAATAGTGATAAATTTTTCTCAATACTTTCGTTGATGGTTTTGGCTCCTAAACTACCTCCAATAATTAAAATTGTTTTCTTATTTGGATTCAAACCAAATGCAGCTAAGGCTTGTATTCTTTTATCAGCCAAATTACAGATATCCATGCGCACCGGATTGCCCGTTTTAATCATTTTATTTTCTGGGAAAAATCTATCCATACCATCGTAAGACACAGCAATTTTTTTGACCCGATTTTTTAAAATTTTATTGGTTATGCCTGCATATGAATTTTGCTCATGAATCATCGTTGGTATACCTTTTAAAGTGGCAGCATACATCATAGCTCCACTGGCATAACCGCCAAATCCAATGGCCAAATCTGGCTTAAATCTATTTATTATAAAGATAGATTTTATTACAGAGCTAATCACCTTTATTGGAAATAATATATTCCTAGCACTCAAACTTCTTTGAATTCCGCTAATCCATAAGCCAATAATTGCAAAACCAGCTTTAGGAACTTTTTCCATTTCCATTCTGTCACTGGCACCTACAAACAAAAACTCCACTTGATGAGACAATCTTTTTTGAAGAGTTTGTGCCACTGCAATGGCCGGATAAATATGACCACCCGTTCCACCTCCACTAATAATCACTTTCAACTTTTTTGATTCAACTTCCATGATTCAATATAATGTTAACTGACTAATTTATTTTCAGGTTCATTAGGCTCATCTTGCTCTACATATCTGCTCACACTCATGATTAAGCCAAAAGCAAAACTGGTAATAATAATAGAGGTTCCACCCTTACTTACTAAGGGCAAGGTTAAGCCAGTATTTGGGACCAAATTTACCGCAATAGCCATGTTTATAAGCGCTTGAAGCACCAATGCAAAACTCAACCCAACAGCCAATAAGGCTCCAAAAGCTTTCGGGCTTTTAAAGATAATTCGGAATGCGCGGTACATAAAAAGTAAATATAAGCACATCATAAAAATAGCGCCCATAAACCCATACTCTTCTGTGATAATAGCATAAATAAAGTCTGAATAAGCCTGAGGCAAAAAATTTCTTTCTGTGCTTCCACCCGGTCCAACTCCTAATAATCCGCCATTAGCTATTGCAATTTTTGCATGGTCATTTTGATAGGTTTCATCTGCATTGGTAGATCGTTCTTTATAATTTTCAATTCGATGTTTCCATGTAAGTACCCTTCCAGAATTTTTAAGGTATTTATCGGGGGTATTAAGCACCAATAAAATGGCAAGAAAAAGTACTGTTAAGATAGGAGCCCCAATATAAAAAATATGCTTTATGCTTACTCTACCCATGAACATAATTACCATACAGGTACTGAATAAAACTAAGGCCGTAGATAGATTAGATGGTGCAATCAATAAACTTGTGATTCCTACATGCATAATGATAGGTAAAAACCCTTTTTTAAAGTCTTTAATATCTTCTTGACGAATCGCCAATTCTCTGGCCACAAATAAAATGAGCGCCACTTTAGCCACATCAGAAGTTTGAAAAGTTATTCCAATAAAAGGAATCCTAAGCCAACGCTGTGCATCATTATAATTAGCGCCAAAAAAGAAGGTAAGTATTAATAAACCATAGGAAGTAAACAATAGTAATTTTGAAAGTTTTAAATAATACCTGTAATGAACTGCATGGGTTAATAACATAACAAAAAAACCCATCAATAAAAAGCCTAGTTGTTGCAATAAATATACTTCAGTTCTCCCCCCTTGCTTCTGGTGTGCCAGCGCGCCTGTTGAGCTATATACAGCTAATAAGCCCCATATAGAAAGCACTAAAATAATGAGCCACATTATCTTATCGCCTTTAGGCCTTAAATTTTCCCAACTAAACCAGTTCATTGCATGTGATAAAACCTGTTGCCCGGTGGTAAACAAGCAACAGGTAATTCTTTAATTATAAACTTTTAACTGCCGCTTTAAATTGTCTACCTCTGTCTTCGTAATTCTTAAACAAGTCAAAAGATGCACAAGCAGGAGATAATAAAACTGTTTCACCTGGTTTAGATAATTTTGCAGCTACATGCACTGCTTCTTGCGCACTGCTTGTATTAATTATCATATCTACATCCTTGCCAAAAGCCTCATGAATTCTTGTATTATCTAAACCTAAACATACAATCATGCGAACCTTTTCCTTAACAAGATCTTTTAACATCTCATAATCATTGCCCTTATCTACACCACCCACAACCCAAATTGTAGGCTTATCCATACTTTCTAAAGCATACCAAGCAGAATTTACATTGGTTGCTTTTGAGTCGTTAATAAAATCCACTCCCCTTATGGTAGCAACAAATTCTAAACGATGTTCCACATTCTGAAAATCAGATAATCCTTCTCTGATTATATCCTTGCGGATATGCAGTGCATTTGCTACCGTGGCTGCTGCCATGGAGTTGTAGGCATTATGACGCCCCTTTAAAACTAATTCTGAAGTATACATGGTAAATTGATTTGATTGATTTTCGTTTAATTGAACAAATAGCTGATTGTCGGAGACCCAAGCTCCAGGAATATTTTTTTGGGTAAGTGAAAATGGAATCAGTTGAGCTTGCCCTTTCCGCTTATTCAAATTATTGAGCGTTAATTGATCATCAGCACAATAAATAAAAAGATCATCTGAACTTTGATTCTGACTAATTCTAAACTTAGCGTTGATATAATTATCTAAATGATATTCGTACCTATCTAGATGATCTGGAGTTATATTGCAGATAATTGCCATATCAGCTTTAAACTGATACATATCATCTAATTGAAAACTACTAATTTCAAGAACAAAATAATCATAATTACCTGTAGCAAGCATTCTGCTCATACTCGTACCAATATTACCCGCAACGGCAACGTTTAATCCTGCCTTTTTTAGCAAATGATAAGTTAAGGATGTGGTTGTAGTTTTTCCATTGGTACCTGTTATACAAATTAGTTTTGCGTTGGTATATCTACTGGCAAACTCAATTTCATTTATGATAGGAATATTATTTTTTCTTAAGGCTTGAACCCACTCATTTTTTTCTGGAATACCAGGGCTCTTAATTACTTCGTTGGCATTTAAAATAAGCTGTGAAGTATGTTGGCCTTCTTCAAAATCAACACCTAATTGTATTAATTCACTTTTAAAGTTATCTGCGATTTTGCCACCATCAGAAACAAAAACCTCAAATCCCTTCTGCTTGGCAAGCATAGCGGCACCTACCCCACTTTCACCACAACCTAATATTACAATTCTTTGGTTCATAGTTAGCGAACTTTTAAAGTAATAATGGTAATAATGGCTAACAAAATTCCGATAATCCAAAAACGGGTTACAATTTTTGCTTCATGAAATCCTAACTTCTGGTAATGATGGTGTAAAGGCGACATTAAAAACACCCTTTTACCTTCTCCATATTTCTTTTTGGTATACTTAAAATAAGTAACCTGAATCATTACTGACAAGTTCTCAATTAAAAATATCCCGCATAAAATTGGGATCAATAATTCTTTACGAACCATAATAGAAAATGCCGCAATAATTCCACCTAAAGCGAGGCTGCCTGTATCGCCCATAAACACCTGAGCTGGGTAGGCATTATACCATAAAAAACCAATACATGCCCCTACCAATGCTCCTGCAAATATTACCATCTCCTCTAGGTGAGGGATGTACATAATATTTAGATATTTGGCAAATATGATATTACCACTTATGTAAGCAAAAATGCCTAAAACGAAAGAGATAAT
Organism: Bacteroidota bacterium; assembly: GCA_947459415.1. Taxonomy (GTDB): domain Bacteria; phylum Bacteroidota; class Bacteroidia; order UKL13-3; family UKL13-3; genus B1. The sequence continues at coordinate 12,453 of CANHDN010000016.1, read as the reverse complement.
TGCTGAAGTTCCTGCAGCTAAGCCGTCAATACCATCTGTTATATTTGCTCCATTTGATACTGCAGTGATAATAAAAATTACAATTAATAAATAAATTATATAGTTATAGTCTTTGTAGCTTTCACCCATAAACTTTAATAAATCTGCATAGTCAAATTCACTCGATTTAAAAAATGGAATGGTGGTGGTGGTAGCCTTATGATCTCTAACCAACATAACCTGTCCGCTGATCACTTGAGGATTTAAGCTATGCTCCTTAATAAATGTTTCGTTCACCTCACTTGGGTGATAAAACTCCTTTGTTTTAACATACTGATTAAAGTATAAAGTGGTGGCTACAATAAAGCCTAAACCTACCTGACCCAACACTTTAAATCTACCTGCTAAGCCTTCTTTATTTTTCTTGAAAACTTTTATATAATCATCTAAAAAACCTACTAGACCCAACCAAACAGTTGATATTAAGATAAGGATAATGTATACGTTATTGATGCGTGCAAATAATAAGGTTGGAATAAGAATAGCCGCAAGAATGATGAGGCCTCCCATGGTTGGTGTACCCTTCTTTTGCTGCTCACCAGCCAATCCTAGATTCCTAATTTCATCGCTTACTTGTAAATTTCTAAGCTTACTAATTAATGTTTTTCCATAAACCAAGGAAATAAACAAAGACAAAATAATAGCCATTGCAGCCCTAAATGAAATGTATTGAAACATTCCAGCACCAGGGAAATTAAACTCACTATCTAAAAAATTAAACAAATAATATAGCATACAATTATTTTTTATTAAGATTGAAATAGGTTAAAAAATTCTGTTAATTCTGCTCGATCGTCAAAAGGAAATTTCACCCCTTTAAGCTCTTGATAATTTTCATGACCTTTACCTGCTACTAGGATGATATCTCCAGTATTAGCAATACTTACAGCAGTTTTAATGGCTTCCCTTCTATCACTAATTCGTAGCGTTTTTTTATAATGTAAAGCAGGAACTCCTGCTTGCATTTCGTTTAAGATATCATCTGGATTTTCATCCCTAGGATTATCAGAGGTTAATATAACCTTTGTACTTAGCTCACAAGCTGTAGATGCCATCAATGGTCTTTTAGCTTTATCTCTATTTCCACCGCAACCTACTACAGTTATCAATTGTTGATTACCACTGCGCACCTCATTAATTGTTTTTAAAACATTTTCGAGCGCATCTGGTGTGTGAGCATAATCAACTACACCCACAATTCCATTAGCAGATCTTACATAATCAAATCGTCCTTTAACTGAACCTAATTGACTCAAGTATTGAATTATTTCCAATTTGTCTTTACCCAATAAATAGGCAATGCCATAAACCAGCAATAAGTTATACGCATTAAAATTACCTACCAATCTGAACCAAGCTTCTTGGCCATCAATTTGAAGCAACATTCCATTAAAATCACTTTCCATGATTTTAGCTTTAAAATCGGCCATTTGCTTAATTCCATAGGTGTATTTAGTTGCCTTGGTATTTTGAAGCATAACTAAGCCATTTTTATCATCTTTATTGGTTAAGGCAAAGGCATCTTCATTGGCCTGGTCAAATAATTGCTTCTTTGCTTTGATGTATGCATCAAAGGTTTGATGATAATCTAAGTGATCATGCGTAATATTTGTAAATCCAAAGCCAGCAAAATGTAGCCCCGAAATTCTATGCTGATGAATGGCGTGCGAACTTGCCTCCATAAAGCAATAAGTGCAACCCCTATCTACCATTTGGCGCAACAAAGCATTTAATGTAATAACATCTGGCGTAGTATGCGTAGTAGGAATTATCTCTTCATTTATTTGATTTTGTACAGTAGATAATAAACCTACCTCATGCTTAAATAATCTAAATAAATTAAATAGCAAAGTAGCCACAGTAGTTTTCCCATTGGTACCTGTTACAGCAACTAATTTCAATTCTTTACTCGGATGATTATAGAACCTCGCTGCAGCCTCAGCCATAAAAACAGGCACCTCTGCAACCTGTATAAAGCAAACAGATTCGGGCAAATTCAATGGCAACTCTTCACATACAATTGCCGAACATCCAGCAGAAATTACTTGGGGTATAAATGCATGACCATCTACTTGAGTACCTTTTACTGCAAAAAATAAAGTACCCGCGTTTGCTTTGCGAGAATCGAAGCATAACTGAGAAATTTCTTGAGAATCATTCCCCAAAATTTGCTTAACAGCTATGTCTTGAATAATATTTTTTAAATCTTTTTGCATTATCCTAAATCCAATTGAATAAGTTGTTTTTTTGAAAGTTTAGCTCCAGGTAAAACAGATTGTTTTTTTACTTTTCCAAATCCCTTTGCTTCTACTCTTAAACCATTTTTCTCTAATAAATAGATAGCATCTCTAATGCCCATGCCACGCAGGTCTGGCATATAAGATAAATTAATTAACTGGGGCTCCATGGCAACAGAGTTATCCTGAACCATACCATTTATCCATTCTGTTTGATCTTGGTGAATAGAATCATTGTGATAATGAGAAGATAGTTTCACACGATCTAAAATCATTTTCACATCGGTTTTTTCAGCCAAGTTGATGAATGGTAAATCGCTACTAAAAGTTTTATGTGTAAACTTTAACTCCCTATGAAGATTAAGTGCATTCGCATATACCTTATCTGCAATTTCTTTAAAAACTGGCAAGGCTACTTTAGCTGCATAATAATTATCTTTTCTAGGCCTACTAATTAAAACCATGCAAGAATATTTAGGATTTTCAGCCGGAAAGTATCCGCAAAAAGAAGCCCTATAACTTTTACCGCCACCAGATAAATAACCGCTTCCCCTATTTGCAACAACTGCAGTACCGGTTTTACCTGCATAAGAATAAAAATTACTCTTTAATGAAGATGCAGTTCCATGCTGCACAACACCCTCCATCATTCCTTGCAATTGCTTGGCTACCTCTGGAGAACATACAGCCGCATTTAAAATAGTATGCGGAAATTCTTGAATAAGTTTACCCGCTTGTTCAATGCGTTTTACTATCAATGGCTTAACAAATACTCCATTGTTGGCTATTGTATTAAATACAGTTAACATTTGAAGTGGAGTTAACTGTAGTTCATATCCGATGGCCATATAAGGTAAACTTGTACAACTCCAAGTTTTACTTTTTGGACCTTTTACTACAGGAGCGCCTACCCCTGCTAATTGAAAATCTAATTTTTCTGTTATTCCTAATGCCTGGTAATGTGCATATAATTTTAAAGGATTTTTTAAATAATACTTCTGCATTAATTTGGCAAATGCCACATTAGAAGAATGTTCAAAAGCTTCTTGAAGTGTCATTACACCAGACCCCAAATGAGAATCTTTCATGGTAAGATTACAAAAGCGAATTTGCCCACCTTCTGTATCTACCTTATCTGTTGGAGCCATATAGGCATCTTGAAGCAAGGCCATGGCAGAAACTAATTTAAAAGTAGAACCAGGCTCAACACTTTCACCTACCGCATAATTATAATTTTCATGATACACTCCTTCAGACTCACGAGTAAGATTGGCAATGGCTTTAATTTCACCAGTTGCTACTTCCATTAAAATAGCAGTACCATAATCCGCATCATTCTCTAATAAATTGTTGTGTAAAGCTTGTTCAGCAACATCTTGTAAGTTAATATCGATGGTAGTTACAATATCTCTTCCTTGTTGTGCATCAATCATTAACTCATCATCAATAGGAATATAGGTTCCGCCAGCAATTCGTTGCATCACCCGTTTACCACTTTTACCTCCCAAATGCTTATCAAAATACCCTTCTAAGCCTACGCGAACATTACCAATCTCTTGCTTAAAACCAATGGTTCTCTCTGCTAACATGCCAAAAGGTTTTTCTCTTCTTGTTCGCTCATGAAGCATTAAACCTCCCTTATATTTCCCCATATCAAATAGGGGCAGCTTGCGCATGGCTTGCATTTGATTATAGCTAATTTTTCTTTTAAACAAGAAGTAGCGGTTTTTTGCCTTTTTGGTTCGAACCAAGAGGTCTTTATAATAACTAGCAGGCTTATCTTTAAAAATTTCAGATAAACCAATTGCCAATGAATCAATTTTATTTAAAAACAATTCTTCGTCTATAAAAGCGGGAGATTGCGCATCAATGCGCACATCATAAATAGGCAAAGAAGTAGCTAATAAATTTCCCTTGCTATCAAAAATATTTCCCCTTACTGCTTCTATGGCAAAAACTTTAGTACTTAAGCTATCTGCTAAAGCGCGCCATTTAGAGCCTTCTACAAACTGTATGGAAAACAAGGAGTAAAAAACAAATCCTGCAAAAACAAGCATACCCGAAAACACCACAATGGTTCGGAATAGGATTGCTTTACGTGTATTTAATTTATTACTGCTCATCACGGTAAGTGATTTTACTTGGTGGTGTTTTTAATTCTTTTATTCCAAATGGACTTAGTTTTTTGGCTACAGTAGATTGTTTACTTTCACCCATTAACTGACTCAATTCACTGATATATTCGCTTCTTAAATCTTTTACTTCTTGTTGTAATCTATCGGCTTCACGAATAATCTTTTCACTTCTATGACTGTTATAAATAAATAACATCAACAAAAGAAATAGGTATGCCAAAAATGGCATCTGACTCATCACTTGCTCTGGTTTAATCCTAAAATCAAAGTCTGCAAAGCGCTTGACTGTATCAGTAAAATTCCGAGATTCAGAATCAACTGAAACTTTCTCTTTTGTTTCATCTTCCTTAATAATTCTGTTCATGCTTTTTAGGGCTTTTCAGCAATTCTTAATTTAGCACTTCTAGCTCTTGGATTTTGCTCTAACTCTATTTCATTAGCCACAATCACTTTTCTATTAATTGCCAGCAATGGTTTTTTAACATTGCCAAAAAAGTCTTTGTCTAAGATTCCCGAAAATTGACCACTAGCTATAAAATTTTTAACTAACCTATCTTCTAAAGAATGATAACTCATTACCACCAATCTTCCCTTTGGTGCCAAAATTTGAGGAACTTGCTGCAAGAAAGACTTGAGCACATCCATTTCACGATTCACAGCAATGCGTAAGGCTTGAAAAACCTGAGCGTAAAACTTATAATCTCCCAACTTAGGGGTTTGCTTTTTAATGGCTTCTTTTAACTGACCCACCTTTTGAATAGGCTGACCCAATCTATAATGGCAAATAGAAGCAGCTAGGCTTCTTGCATTTTGTAACTCACCATATTGAAAAAGTAAATCAGCAATTTCTTGTTCTGCTAAATGATTTAATAGATATGATGCGCTTAGATTATTATTGCTATTATTAACAAGCATACGCATATCCAAATCAGCTTCATCAAAGCGAAAAGAAAACCCCCTATCAGCTACATCGAATTGATGAGAAGAAACGCCTAAATCTGCCAAAATTCCATCTACTGGTAATAAACCCTGATAGGCCAAATGATTGCCAATAAACTCAAAATTTTGATCTATAAAAACCAAACGCTTATCATCAGGTAAGTTAGCTTTGGCATCTTCATCTTGATCAAATGCAACAAGCTTACCCTTTGGACCCAACGCATTTAATATTGCACGCGAATGCCCGCCGCCACCAAAAGTAACATCAACATAAGTTCCACTTGGCTTAATTTGCAGAGATGCTATGCATTCATTTAACATAACCGGAGCATGATAATTACTTCCCATCTTCATCCTCCTTTTTACGCTTACTCATTACCTCCTCTGCCAAGGCACTAAAATCTGAAGGCTCCTCGCCAAGCATCTTATCATATTCAGCTTTATTCCAAATCTCTACCTTATTACCATAAGCTAATAAAACAAGCTCACCTTTTAAATCTGCAAATTCTTGAAGTGGCTTAGGTATTAACACGCGAGATGCAGAATCCATCTCAAGTTTACTTGCTCCTCTTAAGAAGTATCTTTTAAAGGTGCGCTCCTTTTGGATATAATCGCTAAGCTTATCTATTTCTCCTGCAATTAACTTCCACTCATTACTTGGATATAAAACACAGCATTTCTCAAAACCACGGTTTATAAAAAACGAATCCTTTGCCGCCTCAGGCAACTGCTTTTTTAAAGCAGAGGGAATCATTAACCTCCCTTTGGCATCCATTTTACATTCGTATTCTCCGTGAAGCTGCGTCATCATTAGTGTTGAGCGATTACAGCGTAAAAGTAATAACAATTTTCCACTTTTCACCACTTTTCCCCACTTTTGTGGAAAAATTTGAGTTTTACACATTTTAAACATTTTTTGAAAACGCTGTATTTACTTGGTGTTCAAGCTAATTTGAGATTATAAATGCGACAATTAAAAAAATAGAGATGTTTACAAGTTTGAAGCTTAAAATAGCCAGACACCAAATAGCTAAGTATCTGATTTTCATTAAAAGTGTTTGAACACGTGGGAAAATGTGGGGCATTCTTTTACATTCGCAGGCATGCAAAAAACAATCATTCCAATTTCGTTTATAGAAATTGAAAAGGACAATTTTCATTTGTTTATTTCCGCAAAAATTGGCCGTAAAAAAGCGCGCTTATTATTAGATACAGGGGCCTCTAAAACGGCATTTGACCAAGAGCAAATTGTAAGATTTGTAGATGCTAGTAAATTAAGGAAGTATGAAATCAACTCTATTGGGCTTGGATCAAACCAGGTTGAAACGCATTTAATTTCTTTACCATCTTTTAAATTAGGTAATATTAAAATCCTTACATACGAGATTGCTGTGCTAGATTTAAGTCATGTTAACCAAGCCTACCAGAGCCTAGGATTCCCAACTATTGATGGAGTTTTAGGAAGTGATTTACTCTACCAATTTAAAGCCATCATTAATTACCCAAAAGAGAAATTAACGATGAGGCATGAGTGATAAATTATTTTTTCGTGATACGAAGCGATGAAAATACTTGCGCTAAATTACTCTTTTGTGGATTCCATTTGCTCTAGGAATTCTTCTGCGGTTTTACCTAAATTTTCTATGGAAAGCTTTGCCTCTTCAGCCAGTTCTCCTGTTGGATAATCTTTCAAGAATTTTTCATAATACTTACGAGCATTAGATAAATCATTCAGATTATTCTCATAGGTAAATGCCAATAAAAACGTTGCATCTTCTGCAAATTCATTAGCTGGATATTTATTAATCAATTGCAATAATAACTCTGAGGCTTCATTGGCCTCTTGCAGCACAATTGCGCGTTGCGCAGCTTTAAATAAGAATTCAGGCGCATGCTCATCGTCTGGATAGGCAGAGGCAAATTCTGTATAGGATTTTTTAAGTTGTTGCATTAATTCATTGCTAAAAGCACTGTCATTACTCTCCATACTTTTAATAGATTTCAAAGCCTTTTCTTTGGGAGACTGACAAGAAGTGATCACTGATACGCCTAGTATAAGGAGTAAAATTCCTCTAAATATTTTTGAAATGCGCAACATAGCTTATTAATTTTTGTCAAATGTAAAGCTATATGCAAGATTCTGCAAAATTTATCTTAATTAATATTGACATGTTAGCCAAACTGTTTCAATTAGATTTGAAGCAATTTTACCTGTAGGTAGGCCAAATGGATAAACCCCAATAGAAAAGACTTTTTTATTCTTATTTTCGCAGTCAATATTCCTAAATTTCATGAAAATAAGTTATCAGTGGCTCCAAGATTTTATAGACTCACCGGCTAGTCCGGAAGAAATTGCCAATTTACTGACAGGCTGTGGCTTAGAGGTAGAAGATATAAGCCCATATCATTCTATACCTGGCGGATTAGCAGGTATTGTGATTGGCGAGGTTTTATCTGCCGAAAAGCACCCCAATGCCGATAAGCTAAAAGTTTGTAGTGTAAATATTGGCTCAGCCATAAACCAGATCGTTTGCGGCGCGCCTAATGTGTCAGCCGGACAAAAAGTTTTAGTGGCCACCGTTGGTGCAACAGTATATCCATCAAAGGGCGAACCTTTTACCATTAACAAAGCCAAGATTAGGGGCGAGGTAAGTGAAGGAATGATCTGTGCAGAAGATGAACTAAGTCTTGGCGATAGTCATGATGGCATTTTGGTTTTACCAGACCATTACGAAGTAGGCAAAGCAGCCAGCGAATATTTTGAAGTATATGCTGATTATACGCTAGAGATTGGTCTTACCGCAAATCGTGGTGATGCTGCCAGTCACTTAGGAGTTGCTAGAGATTTATATGCACTTGATATTCCAAAAAAGCCAAAAATCCTGCCCCAATTAATGTTGGGTCAGGCAGAAAACCCTTACACCATTACCCTAGAGAAAGACGCAGGATGTTTGCGTTATAGTGGCATTGAAATACATAATATTTCAGTTAAACCCTCACCTACTTGGTTACAAAATAAGTTACGCGCCATTGGTTTATCGCCCATTAATAATATTGTAGATGCTACTAATTATGTGATGCACAGCATAGGGCAACCGCTGCATGCCTTTGATGCAGCAGAAATAGCAGCCCACCAAATCATTGTTCGTCAGGCCAAACAGGGTGAGGAAATGAAAACATTGGATGGTCAAAGCAGAACCATGTTGGGTCATGAGTGTTTGATATGCGATGCGGTGAGGCCCTTGGCATTAGCTGGAGTTTTTGGCGGATTAAACTCAGGAATTTCAGCTGAAACAAAAAACATCTTTATAGAAAGCGCCTATTTTGATGGCGCTGTTGTGCGCAAATCTGCTAAATCACATGCCTTGAATACAGATGCAAGTTTCAGATATGAGCGCGGTACAGATCCAAATATCACCCTAGAAGCACTACATGTGGTAGCAAATTTAATACTCGAAATTGCAGGTGGTTATCTTCCAAGCCAACTGATAGATGTATACCCTAGTCCTGTTTCAGATAAGATCATTGTATTTAATCCAATTAAATCAAATCAACTGATTGGAAAAGAAATTCCTTCTTCAAAACAAAAGGAAATCTTACATCATTTGCAAATTGGTATTCATGAAATAAGTGAAAATGAATGGGAGCTAAATGTACCACCTTACCGAGTAGATGTTACACGCGCAATAGATGTTACTGAAGAAATTTTGCGCATTTATGGGCTCAATAATATTGAAATGGGCAAAGAAGTAAAATCTGCCACTACCTTTAGCAGTGCTACTTTTGGCCTGAACCTAAAAAATAAATTAGCCCAATTTTTAAGTAACAAAGGCTTCCTAGAAATGATGAGTAATTCTTTAACCAAGTCTGCTCAATATTCTGAAGATAAATTACAACATGCAGTAAACTTATTAAATCCACTTAGCCAAGATTTAAACATGTTGCGCATAGATTTATTGCCCAATCTATTGGAGGCAATGCAATATAATAACAATAGAAAAAATAATGATCTACGCTTTTTTGAGCTAGGTAATACCTATCACAAATACGGCGAAGGAAAAGACCTAACTCATTATCAAGAAAACAGCTATTTGGCCATCGGATTATATGGTAAAAAACAACCCGAATCTTGGAATAACCCAAAAACAGAATTTGGATACTTTAGCCTCAAAAACCTCTTGCATAATCTATTTTCAAAAGTGGGCTTGAACCAAATTTCTTACACTTTTGAGGCAGATGATAGGTTTGAACATGCTACTCAAATAAAATGTAAAAAAAAGCAAATTGCGGTAATGGGTAAAGTTAATCCAACAATTGCCTCCCAATTTGATTTAAACAATGCCGTATGGTATGCTTGCATTGATTTAAAAAATCTAACTGAGTTGGCGGCAAATGTTAGATTTAATCTGAAACCTATTTCTGTTTTTCCTGCAGTTCGCAGAGACTTAGCATTACAATTAAACAAAGAAATAAGCTATCAGCAATTGGAAAAAATTGCCATGCAGACGGCCCCACAACTCATAAAAGACATGGGGGTCTTTGATGTATATCAAGGAAATAAAATTGAAGCTGGCAAAAAATCATATGCATTGAATTTTATGCTTCAAGATGAACAAAAGACACTTACAGATCAAGAAATTGACAGTGTAATGAAGAAGTTAATTCAAAATTTTGAAAAGGAAACTGGTGCAATTTTAAGAGGATAAAAATGCTTCTGCAAGAAAAAGCGAGTTTAATAAAATTAAAAGTAAAAGCCTTGTTGCAAGAGCAGCATGAGCTTAAAAACGAGCTTTTATTGGTTCAAACAGAGAACGAAAACCTTAAAAAAACAATTGGAGACCAAACAAAAAGAATAGAAATATTAGAAGATAAGAATAAAATTAGTAAACTTGCTGATGGAATTCAACTAGGAAAACGAGATATCACTGAATTAAAATTACAGATTAACCAGTATATCCGAGAAATAGATGAATGCCTGAAGTTGTTAAACCATTATTCTAACAACAAATGAACGAACTGTCTATTAATATCCATATAGCTGGTAGGGTATATCCTTTAAGCGCAAATGCATCGGAAGAGTTGCATGTGCGTGCCGCCGGCAAACTCATTCAAGAAAAATTGCAAGCATACAGCTCGCAATTTAACTTGCGCGATCAGCAAGATGCATTGGCAATGTTTGCCCTTGAAATTGCAAATGAGAACATGGCTCTTAAAAGACAATTGGATGCACTAGCACAGGATGCAAATGCTGAAATGGGGCAAATTGAAGCCTTATTAAAACACGTTCAATTGTAAGGTAATGTGTTTAACGTTAACCCAATAACCGTTAAATCAACATGGAAATCTATTTAGTAATTATTATTGCAATGCTCGCAACTGGTGCGGGTGCAGCTGCAATGTGGATGGTAAATAACAACCTATCCAAATCAAAAGCAGCACAAATCATTAAGGAGGCTGAAGAAAAGGCTGAGGTCCTTAAAAAAGACAAATTATTAGAAGCAAAAGAAAAATTCTTGCAACTAAAAACTGAACATGAAAAGGAAGTAAATCAGCGAAATGCTCAAATCCTGAAAGAAGAAAACAAAATTAAGCAACAAGAACAAAGCTTAAAATCGAAAATGGAAAATACCCAAAGAAAGGATTCCGAACTCGATAATTTAAAATTAACGCTTGAAAAACAAATGGCTGTGGTGGCTCAGAAAAAAGAAGAAGCCGAAAAAGCCTTGAACAACCAAGTAAAACAATTAGAAAAAATTGCCGGACTTACAGCAGAAGAAGCAAAAAAAGAATTGGTGAATGCCTTACATGAAGAGGCCAGAACTGAAGCCTTATCAAAAATTAAAGACATCACCGATGAAGCTAAGTTAACAGCCAGTAAAGAAGCTAAAAAGATTATTTTAAGCACCATTCAACGCACAGCTGCTGAGCAAGCCATAGAAAATGCTGTAAGTGTTTTTAATATTGAAAGTGATGAACTAAAAGGTAGAATTATTGGAAGAGAAGGTAGAAATATTCGTGCCCTAGAGGCAGCAACAGGTGTTGAATTTATTGTAGATGACACACCTGAGGCTATTATTTTATCTTGTTTTGATCCCATTAGAAGAGAAGTAGCTCGTTTGGCGATGCACAGATTGGTAACCGATGGAAGAATTCACCCAGCCCGTATTGAGGAAGTAGTTGCAAAAACAAAAAAACAAATTGAAGAAGAAATTGTAGAAATTGGAGAACGTACTTGTATTGATTTACAGATTCATGGCCTGCACCCAGAGCTAATTAGAATGGTGGGCAGAATGAGGTACAGAAGTTCTTATGGCCAAAACTTATTAATGCATAGCAGAGAAGTTGCTAATTTATGTGCAACGATGGCAGCTGAATTTGGTTTAAATGTTAAATTAGCCAAGCGCGCCGGCTTATTACATGATATTGGCAAAGTTCCTGATGATGACGCAGAAACTCCACATGCATTGCTGGGCATGAAGTTGGCCGAAAAATACAAAGAACATCCTGAGGTAGTAAATGCCATTGGTGCTCACCATGATGAAATTGAAATGACGTCTATGTTGGCGCCAATTGTTCAGGCTTGTGATGCCATAAGTGGCTCAAGACCTGGTGCAAGAAGAGAGGATACTGAGAATTACATGAAGCGCCTCAAAACACTTGAGAATATTGCTTTAAGCTACAATGGTGTAGAAAAAGCTTTTGCTATTCAAGCGGGTAGAGAGTTACGTGTGATGGTAGAAAGTGAAAAGGTTAGTGATGAACAAGCAGATATCATGAGTATTGATCTATCACAACGTATCCAGAAAGAAATGACCTATCCAGGTCAAATAAAAATTACGGTAATTAGAGAAAAACGTTCTGTGAATTTTGCAAAATAGGAAGATAGTCTACAGACCATGGTCAATGGTCCATAGTTTTTAGTATGTCATTATGAAGCCTGCTCCATTTAGTTGAAGCAGGCTTCTTTAGTTTAGGAGTGTTTATAATAAAATTTGATAGTCATATGATTCAATGAATCTAATTCACTTTTGTCTTTTACAATTACTTCTATATTAGATGGTTTTTGCTCAGGAGCAAAAGGGATTTCATAAAAATACCTTCCT
>CANHDN010000015.1 GCA_947459415.1 Bacteroidota bacterium | reverse complement strand
TTATTGCTTGATAGAAAAATTCTTTTCGCGCGGCGATTTTAAAAAGCAGTGGTAGTTGATGTAAAACCATCTGTTACATCTTGAGTTCTTAAATGAGTTCCCGGAACCATGTAATAAGTGCTTGGAAATTGATCCCAACAAATTCCCTCATGGGGTGTGCTATAGGCCTCAAATCCGTTTAAATTGATAGGCTCTAATACTTGTTTTGGATAGGCTTTGGGATGCATGAGGCCTTGTTGTACATCTCCTTTTTTTAAAGCCTGAACCAATACAAAAGTAACCATTATTCCGCTAAGGATGTTAACAGCCTGTTTGGGTAATGGAAAAGAAAAATTATTAGCCAGTGTATATGATAAAAGGCCTATGGTGCTTACCATGTAACCAAATAAAAAGCGCGGATGTGGGCCATTTAAGAAAATGACCAAGAATCCAATGATTACAAAAATAAGTAGCCATAAAATCTCTCTTCTTTTCCAAACAAATACCCATAATAAGGGTGTTGCCAATGTAAAAGAAATAACCAAAGATTTATTTAATAGATCTAGTTTACTGAACCACATAGGTAGCCATTCTTGTATGCTTAATGTGGCTGTGTAATAGATATCTTGAAAGGGTACCTTACCCCAACTCTTAATGCTAAACGTTTCAAACTGTAATACCTCACGGGGTAATTTCCAATCCATTTGAAAGAAATCAATTTGATGGAAAGGGTACAATACATATCCACTTACAATCACATTACCAATAAGCCAAGGGATCATGAATATACTTGCCAGTATTATTAATCGCATCATACTGCTAAAATCTTTTTGCTGCATTAAAATGAATAAGGCGGGCAAGCAAATCATTCCGTAGGTAATAGCGGTAGCTTTTACGGTAAGCGCCCAGCAAATAAATAATACACTAAGTATTAAGTAGGGTTTGTAATGACTTACTTGGAGCTTAGCCAACACAAATAAATCTAGCAAAATATACAGGCATAAAGTAATGACTATGTCTGGAGTAACCGCGCCAATAAAGGCAGTTTTAAATGCCAAAATCATAAATAATAAAAACACGTAACGCATCCATTGCTGGGCTTTAGATAGGGTAGGAGAAAGTAAAAACCACAAAAAGGCGCTGATGTAAAACAAGGCATTGCCCACATAAACAGATTTAACACCCAAGCTATTTAATCCAAAAAAGGCCTGCAAGTTAAACCACCAATTGTTATTGGCTAAGGGTCTGTTAAAATTGCCCAATCCTGGGATATTTGCATAGCGTTCTGCCCATTGTATGCCCTGCAAATGATAATCTGCAATATCGCCCACTCCAGGTCTGCTGATAATAGATAGTAGCGCCCCACCTAATAACAACAAACATATTGCCCAATCTTTTTTTAGGCTAAGGTAAGCTTCCTGTAAATAGCTGGGAATGCTTTTACGATAGATGAATAAGACACTTAAAAGGGATACATGCGGTGTAAGGTCTATCTGATAAAAAAGGTGGTAAATACCCAAAAACGGGCTCATGGCGGCCATTCCAATAATCGGAAAAATACTTACATGCAGGTTAAAATCCTCCGGAATTACCCAATAGTGTTTAATCCTTTCCCAACTAATCCTTCCTAATAAATAGCTCAGGATTAAGCCGTATAACACAAGGAATAAACTGATTAGCATGGCCTAAAAAAATGAAAATGGAATAACTATTTAAAGGTAATTCCTAAATTTCTGAGCTGACGTTTAATAAAGTTTTTGGCGCCTTCTTTGATAGGAGTTAAGGTTTTCTTAGCTAAGCTATCTGTTGGCCTGGCTTTAAAAACGGTATCGTGGTATTTGGCGGCATCTTCACGCAATTGGGTATAGTAATAGGCATAAAATGATTTGCGCGTTACATTTTCAGGAACTGTAATGGCTGCATAACCATGGTAGCTAATTTCATTGGTTTCAAAAATGAGACAACGGTTAAAGTCAGGAAATACCTTCTTATCTAGGTTAGTCATGTCTGCATTCCATAATTCTGTATGCCCACCATATACTTCTTTCCAGTCTTTATTAAAGAAAATAAGTAGATTAATTCTGCGATGAATCCCTCTGTCTGCATGGATATTAAAATCTATGTGAATGTCTAAAAAGCTGCCATTTCCTCCTTGGTGTAAACCTCCACCAAGTGCATCTGGTACGCTAAATAATTCATCAATGCCAGTAATTTCACTCATTATTTGGCACCATTCCTTAGAATGAAATGCATCTTTTAGTTGACTAAAAATAGCAGGGAAGTCCTCAAAATTTGAACCTTCTGCTTTAAATTCATTTACACCTTTGTACCTCTTATTAAAAACTTCCTCTTTTGGGAATGCCTGGTATATTTCTTCTGCAAATTCTGGTTTAATTATACCATCAATAACTAAGTGTCTGTATGGTTTTGCCTTCTCAAAGGATTCCTTCATTTCGGCAACGCTACTAGGCGTGAATAGGCTTGTATTAATGAGATTCATGTCTTTAACTATAAATGCGAATGCAATTTAGATTATTTCTAAACAAATGTAAATAAAAAAGAAAAAGCCGCAAAAGAAATCACTCTTTTACGGCTTTTAAAAGTATCATTTTTTAATTTATGCGTTGGCTTGTAATGCCTTTAACATGGCCGAACCAATTTCAGCAGGTGAATCCACTACGTGGATGCCACATTCTGCCATAATTGCCATTTTAGCGGCTGCAGTATCATCCTTCCCTCCAATAATGGCACCTGCATGGCCCATTCTTCTTCCTGGAGGAGCAGTTTGACCAGCAATAAAACCAACAACTGGTTTTTTATTGCCATTAGCTTTAATCCAACGTGCAGCATCTGCCTCATAACTTCCGCCAATCTCACCAATCATAATGATGGCGTCGGTCTCAGGATCGTTCATCAGCATTTCTACTGCATCTTTGGTTGGGGTTCCAATAATTGGATCGCCGCCAATACCAATGGCAGTGCTAATTCCTAATCCAGCTTTAACTACCTGGTCTGCGGCTTCGTATGTTAAAGTACCCGATTTTGAAACGATACCAACTCTGCCTGGTTTAAAGACAAATCCTGGCATGATTCCAACTTTAGCTTCACCTGGGGTGATTACACCAGGGCAGTTAGGGCCAATAAGGGTACAGTTTCTAGATTTTATGTATTCTTTTACGGCAATCATATCATTTACCGGAATACCTTCTGTAATACAAACAATCACTTTAATACCTGCTTCAGCAGCTTCCATAATGGCATCCGCTGCAAATGCAGGTGGAACAAAGATAATTGAAACATTGGCTCCGGCTTTTTCTACTGCGTCTGCAACTGTATTAAATACCGGCTTATCTAAGTGTGTTTGACCACCTTTGCCAGGGGTTACTCCACCAACTAAATTGGTACCATATTCAATCATTTGCTGTGCGTGGAAACTTCCCTCGCTTCCGGTGAAACCTTGAACAATCACCTTAGAATTTTTATCTACTAATACTGACATAACTTCAAATTTTGAGCAGGCAAATATGAACTATTTTTTCAAAAAATGTAGGCCAAAATAAAATTATTTATTTAGCTGATTCTGAATTGATTTTAACAACACTTCTTTTTTAACAGGTTTGTTGATACATTCATTTATTCCAATTTCAAAACAGATTTTCTTTTCTGATGAGTCATCGTGAGCTGAAATGGCAATGATGGGAATGTTTCTATGCTGTTCAAATTCACTAGAATTTCTGATTAAAGTTGCAGTTTCAATTCCATTCATTACGGGCATCCTAATATCCATTAAAATCAAATCAAAGCTGTTTTTTTTCAAATAGCCTAAAGCTTTTAGTCCGTTTTCTGCCACTGCAAAGGTATAACCTTCTTTTTCAAGTATCTTAGAAAATAAAAATTGAGTAACTTGATGGTCTTCTACTACAAGAATTTTACAATCATTTGGCTGTGGTTTATTTTGAAGATTGCTATTTTGATTAACAAGTTCTTCATTTGGATCTATTAAGGTTAGTTCAAATTCTAATGTAAACGTACTTCCTACACCTTTTTCAGAAACAACTTTGATAGTAGCTTTCATGATATCGCAGAGGGTTTTAACATTCTTTAAGCCAATTCCTAAACCAATATCTGAAGTGCTATTTTTTGCAGTTTCTTTGAAAATGTTTTTTATTTCCTTCTCACTTAAGCCTGGTCCTTCATCTGTTATAGAAAATTGCAAGGTGCTTATTTTTTTGTCGTCTTTATTTTTTGATGAGGTTTGAATTACTTCTACTTTAACAATGCCTTTATTGGTTTGTTTAACCGCATTACTTAAAAGATTTTGAATGATGATAAGTATTTTTTGTTGATCACCCAATACCATTCTCGGGATACCGCTGAGCGCTCGTTGGCTAAATAAGAGTCCTTTGTTTTTGCAAATCTGCTTGTAGCTATTAAATAGCTCATCTAAAGCCTGAACCAAATCAAAGGGAGCAGAAATAGGTGCAGCCTCTTTGCGCTCTAGCTGAAGGTAAACAATGAGGTTATTAAGCATAAAAACCAATTCTTCTCCTCCTAATTTTACATATTCTAGATATTCTTTGAGCTCCGGATATGTTTTACTTTCAGCGGCCAATTCACCCAAGCCTACTAAGCCATTTAAAGGCGTTTTTATTTCATGATTGAGTTGGTTTAGGATATTATTTTTCGTTTGATTACTTAGTTCAAAGTTTTTTGATTTTTTGTAAATATGTAGTAAGTAAATCAATAAAGAGATTAATAAAATTAGGAATACCAAAGCTCCTACTGCAGCTAATAGCAAAATATTTCTTTGTTTAATGCTTAATGCCTGCTCTCTAATTTTAAGTTGATTTATCTCATTCTCTTTTTCAATGAGCTTAATTTTTTGTTGGTTTCTTTCATTTTCAAACTCAGTAGCGGCTGTATTAATTGCTGCATGTTTTTCTATTCCTAAATATTGCTTTTTGGTTTGTGTAAATAAATTTAGGAATGAATCTTGTTTTGATTTTATATGCAATTTGCCATAGAGTTCTGCAGCAGATTCATATAGGCTAGCAGTTTTTGAAATATTGGGATTAGCTTGATTGATTCTTAAACCTAACTTTAAATAATATTCACTAGAGTCATATTTCCCTGTGAGCATATAGGCTTCCACCAAATTAGAAATACTCAACATTAAAGGCCTAGGTTCTTTTAATTGCATATCTAATTGAAATGATTCCAGCAAGAAGGGCATTGCCTTTTTTACCTGATTCCTTTTTAGGTATACCAAGCCAATATTGCCAAGAGCCACCGATACATCTGAAGAACTACTTTTAGCTCTAAAAACTTCTAAGGCATTTAAATAATGGTAAAGTGCTTTTAAATCATAGCCTTTGTTTTGGTAAATATTGGCTAGGTTATTTTCTAATTTAGCAATAATTAGTAGGTTATTGGTCCCTTTGTATAAATCGAGTGCCCTTAAAAAATAATCTTCTGCTGCTTTTAATTTTCCAAGTTCTAACATAACTGAACCAATGTTATTATAGGTTTTAGCAGCCCTTTTTTTATCTCCAATTTGCTCAGAAATTTTTACTGAAGTAATGTAGTATTGGATACTTTTCTTATAATCACTTTTTATAAAACTTAAATTTCCGAAACAATGATAGGCAAAGGCCATAGCAGAAAGTTCATTGCATGGTATGCTCAATAATAATCCGTTTAAATAATGTGCCCTTGCTTGGCTTAAATTTCCTTTATTTTTTTCTAATAAACCAAGGGTTATGATGGCATTTGCTTTCCCTTTACAATAGGCAAGTTTGTTAGAAATGGTGTAAGATTGTACGGCAAATCTATAGGCTTTGGCAGAATCTGTGTCTCTAATACAATTGGCAAGTCCATTTAAAATATCGGCCCTTTGAAGGTCGTTGGCATAAGGCAATAAACTTTCCAAACTATCTTTTTCATACTCTTCCTGTGCTTTTACAGGACATTGAAAGAGTATGAATAAAGCGAAAAATAGGGATATGACATGGTTGGGTTTCATGGAATAAAGTTGAGCTAGCAAATTACATCCAACGCACAGCTTTTACTAATTTATTTTTTTAGCATCTTGTTGAAGTTCTTCCCAATAGGCTACCGCTCTTCTGGTATGCGGAATAACAATGGTTCCACCAACAATATTGGCTACTGCAAATATTTCAAATAATTGTTCGGTAGTTACTCCTAATTCATAACACTTTCCTAAGTGATATTTTACGCAATCGTCGCAGCGCAATACCATACTTGCTACTAAACCAAGCATTTCTTTGGTTGCAGCAGATAAGGCTCCATCTTGATAGGTATTGGTGTCTAAATTAAACAAGCGTTTAAGCACCATATTGTCTGCATCAAGTATTTTTTCATTCATTTTTTCGCGGTATTCATTAAATGCTACCACTTCATTCTTGTTTTCCATATTTATTTTTTAAGTATGATTATATTAAGGCTTCATTGGGATCCCAGAAATGGATTTTAAAATCTTTAACTTGCTCATTTTCTATGATTAATCCTTCGCTTTCTAGGAGTATTTGCATCCTAGTTTCATCCGAAAAATGATGTTTGCCAGTTAATAAACCATTCCTATTCACAACCCGGTGTGCAGGGACATATGTTGCTTGATTATGACTGGCATTCATGGCATAGCCAACTAGCCGAGAACTGCGTGCAGCGCCCAAATAGCGCGCAATTGCTCCATATGAAGTGACCTTGCCACTGGGTATTAATCTCACTACTTCATATACGTCTTCAAAGAAATCTTGTTTTGGCATGTTAAAGCGTTTTGGTTCATGCGGGTATTAACTAAATACAAATCAAGTATTATGTTTGACAAATGCAAACAACTATTAACCCACACCATGTTTTAAAGAAGCATTTTGGCTACGATCATTTTCGTCCGCTACAGGAAGAGATTATTGCAGGCGTGCTCCAGCAAAAAGACACCTTAGTGCTTATGCCAACAGGTGGTGGTAAGTCCGTTTGCTTTCAAATTCCGGCCTTGTTATTACCCCATCTTACCTTGGTTGTTTCGCCATTAATTGCTTTAATGAAAGACCAAGTAGATGCCCTTAAATCTAATGGAATTGCTGCCGATTTTTTAAATAGCAGCATGGATGAAGCAGATCAACAAATATTGTTTGAACAATTGCAACAGGGTGAGATTAAACTGTTATATGTTTCGCCAGAAAAACTGCTTGCTTTGCTTCCCTATTTTAGCAATCACATTCAGATTTCTCTGATTGCAATTGATGAGGCTCACTGCATTAGCGCTTGGGGTCACGATTTTAGACCTGAATATACCAAACTAAAGCAATTAAAAGAAATGTGGCCTCGGGTTCCCATTATTGCCCTAACTGCCACGGCCGATAAAATTACACGGAAAGACATCATTCAACAGCTCGCCTTACAAGAACCAGCCACTTACATAGCTAGTTTTGACCGGCCAAATCTTAGTTTACAAGTTAGATTTGGCGTAAAAAAGAAAAAGAAATTAGAAGAAATAGCTGCATTTATTCAGGCCCGACCCAATGAAAGTGGAATTATTTATTGCCTGAGCAGAAAGGCGACCGAAGAAATGGTTTCCGATTTACATAAATATGGTATATCAGCAGATTTTTACCATGCGGGTATGAACGCTACTGATAGGTCTAAGGTACAAGATGATTTTCTGCGTGATAGAACCAAAGTAATATGCGCCACCATTGCTTTTGGTATGGGCATAGATAAGAGCAATGTGCGTTTCGTGATACATAACAGTTTACCCAAAAACATGGAAGGATATTACCAAGAAATTGGTAGAGCTGGCAGAGATGGTCTTCCTTCTGATGCCTTATTGTATTATAGTTTAGGTGATGTAATGATGCTTCGAAGTTTTATAGAGGAAAGTGGTCAGAAAGAACTCAATCTAGAAAAGCTAAACCGCATGCAGCAATTTGCTGAAACACCCATTTGTAGAAGAAAAATATTATTGGCCTACTTTGGAGAGACCCTCCATCATGCTTGCCATAATTGTGATGTATGCAAGGAGCCTCGCGAGTTATTTGATGGAACTTTATTGGCTCAGAAAGCTTTATCTGCTATAGCTAGAACCAATCAGCAAGTGGGGGTAAATGTATTGATAGATATTTTAAGAGGATCTCACAGAAAAGAAATTATTGAGAATAATTATGATCGCATTAAAACTTTTGGAATAGGCAAAGACAGAAGCTTTTCAGATTGGCAACAGTTGTTGATGCAAATGCTAAATATTGGTTTGGTAGAAATGGCCTATGATGATCATTATACCTTAAAAATTACTTCCTTTGGTCAGGATGTTTTATTTAAAAATCACCGGGTAGATTTAGTAAAACCAGAAATGAGGATTTCTATCTCACCTAAGCCAAAAGCGGGAGTTTTAAAACATACAGAGCAACAAGATCAGGAAGAACTTTTATTTGATTATTTACGCGCCAGTAGGAGGGTGTTGGCAGAAAAAGAAAATGTTCCAGCGTATGTTATATTTAGTGATGCCACCCTAAAAGATATGGTGTCTAAAAAACCTCAGAATTTGGCTCAACTGATGGAGGTAAATGGTATGGGCGAGTATAAGGTAAAAAAGTATGGCAATACACTTTTAAAAGAGCTGAAAAGTTGGCAAAAAGTACAAGGAGTTAAACAACCAAAAGGAAATACCTATCAAGAAACATTGGCTTTGTTACAAGAGGGTTTTTCTATTGAAGATATTGCCCTTACTCGCCAATTACATGAAAGTACCATTTACTCGCACATTGCCCAATTATACCAAACCAAAGAATTAAATGATATCAGTAAATATTATAACGAATCTGATTTGGTTTTGGTAAGAAAGGCAAGGGAAGAAACGGGCGAAACCAAACTATTAAACCCCATATACGTCCATTTGCAAGAAACAGTTCCGCATCATATTATTCGGCTTTGCCTGAGTGTAATTGATAGGGAGGAGAAGGATGGGGTGGAATAGGTAGGGATTTAATTTATTTAGGATCCTGCAGTAGGCTAAAAATCTAAACTCAAAGAAAGATAATACATAGGCTTGCTTGCAACTTCAGAATCTTGTATGCCCCATGCCGTATCAAAGCGAACAAAATACCCAAATATCTTTGATCTTAATCCTCCTCCAAAACCAGCTACAATAGGGTCGCGCACATTAATTACATAGGCGTTTATGGGTCCGTTTTGATAGGTTTTTTGATTGAATGTATTTTCATCACTATATGGGTTGTTACCTACCCAAGCTGTTCCCATATCAAAGAAGGGTACTACCTGAAAATTATTTAAAAACTCACTTCTGAGTGTTTTATTAAAAGCATATTGGAATAAAGGGATACGTATTTCTGTATTGACCAATGCAAATGAATTTCCATTTCTAATATTTTGTTCAAACCCTCTTAGGTTGCAGGCCAATGCCTGAAAGGTATAATTTCTATCCCTAGCTGTTGCAATTTCTGTATTAAACCTGGCCGGAATCCAATTCTCAACGCCTCCCAAATAATATACAACCTTGGCTGGCCCAAAAGAAGTATTGGCCGTAATTCGCGTAGCCCAGATTATTTGGCGGTGGATTTGCTGATAATGTCTTAAATCAAATCCTAGGGTATTTAGTTGCGTATTCCAATTATTAAACATGCTATAATGTTCATAAAAAACCTTGAAGCGTGTTCCATGCCAAAGGTTCAATCCTTTAGGTACGGTATTATCTGCCACATACTCTATTTTACCACCTATCCAATTGGTAATTCTATCGGGTATTTCTAAAGTTCTGGTATTGGTAGCCCGGGTAACATCTTTGTCTTGCCTATAAAAAGTAGCTAATCTAATGCTATGAACTGGGTTGAAAGGTATTTTTAAAATATACCTAAACTCATGAGATAAATTTCTTAACGCCTCTTGGTCTATATTTCCTCCACCTCTCACTTGTCTGTAAAATACAAATTTATGATCGAGGCGTTTTTTCAGTAATTCTAAACTTCCAAAATAATCGAAACCACTTAAATCAAAAGCCATTCTAATACCTCCAGTTACCCGATAATCTTCGAATAAATCTATCATGCCTAATTTAAACATCCCATTTAAACCTGGGTTAAACATGGTTTGAGATGCCGCTGTTATTGGCTGGTAATAGGTATTTAAAATACTATTGTCTAACTGAGTTACCACCTTGTCTGTAAAAAAAGTTAGGTCGTAAAAACGAGGCGCATTTATTTTTATATTTTTTTGCTTCAATAAAGCCTCAGGGGTTTTGGTGAGGGTAATGTAAGATGGCCTTTTGTAATCTATTGGCGTGAAATCTGTAATAAAAAAATAGGCATTGCTATCTACTGCAACCTTAACCACTACAGGTGTTAAATTGGTATCTGCTAAATACCCTTTGGTTCTATATTCTTTGGGTCCAGACTCAAAAGGAAGGTTGGCAAAACCAGTTTTAAGACGGTATAAATTTGGATAGGTTTCTACGTCGAAAGAGGCAGCCTCTACCTGTTTGTTGATTGGCTGATATTTAATGGCATATCTCCCTTTATCCAATACCAAGTCGTATACCATTTTAGCCTGAACCGAAACATCGTGAGCAATAATGCTTTTCTTGTAATTTGTTAGCGGATAGGTGTAAATAATATCTTTGTAATAGATGAATGTATCTATTCTTTCAACCCGCTCATCTAACTTAATAACCTTGTCTTTGTAATTAAATGAATTGCCACTCCAAGTAGGTTTATCTGTGTATTGAAGGACGTCTGTTTCTAGGGCTAAACTATCTTTGTATTTAATTTGAATCTCTGTGTAATCATACACTTCTTCCAATCTGGCAGCATATCGGTTTCTTACCCCATTGTACTCACTTAAATAAGCAAAATATTGTTGATTATAATCTATAGGTTGAGTTTCATGAATGTTGGGCGTATTAGTAAGCCTTTTTAATCTGGGGCTATTGGTTTCAAGGTTATATTGAAAGATATCAAAGTTATTATCTGGAGCCAATTTATTTTGAACACCAACACCCAAAGAGTCGCTGCTTCTATTAGAACTAAATAAAATTTTACCTGAAAAATCTACAAATCTTGGATGTAAATCGTCGTAAAAATCAGATGTAATCTGTTTTTCACGCCGAGTAGGAATATCGTAAATGTATAAATCACTTTGACCCTTTCTAATGGCAGATAGAACAACACTTCTACCATTATCGCTAAAATCTATTCCGGTAATTTTATCAAACTTTAAAAAGCGAATGGTTTCTTCTTTTTTGTTTACCAAATCTACAATACGCAAATACACTTGTCCTTTTTTCTCAAAAACATAGGCCAATTTATCGCCGCCGGCTTGCCAAGATAAGATTGGAAAAGATTGATCTATGATCAGTTGATTGTATGTTAAACCACCTTTAAAAATGCGTTTGGTTTTTCCTGTTTTTAAATCCATTAACCAAATTCTGTATTTACCATATTTATTAGAAGTAAATGCCAGGTAATTTCCTTTGGGGCTGGCCTTCATTTGGTCTTGAATAAATGGAGCCAAGCGTTTTTTTATTTTGTGTTCGCCAACCGGGAAATCGGCCAAGAGACTTACTTCCTTAGCATAAGCGTTTTGGAAATAAGAGCTATATTCGGCAATAATTTCTGGAAACTCTAAATTGGTTACATAGGAAACAGCACTCTCGTAATTCCTAGTTAGTTTGGTGATATAAATTAAATTGGCAATTACTTCTACCTCATATTTATCTACCATAAATTTCCAGAAGGAATGTCCGGCAAATACGGGATCTGTTTGGCTTAATCTATTAAATCTAAAGGTTCTTTTTGCTTGCAATACATCCTTCATTTTGTTGTCTAAAGATACATCCCAATTTTTAGCCAAATAAGAAGTTAATCCTTGCAAATACCATTGTGGTAAATTTAAGAAGGCTGCATTTTGAATGCGTTCTTGCAAATTTCCACCGTACAATAATTCATTTAACAAAACCAGCGCAAGTCCTTCTTTGAGTTGTCTCTCTAAATCTGCATGGTCTCCATTAAAATATACCAAGACCCTATTATTTACTACCTGCGTATAGCCCCCGGTATTTAAGTTAATATCTTCTAAACCAAAATTTCCTTGTTTATAGTCACTCAGCGTATTGTAACAGATAATCTCAATTCTTCCACCCAATCTGTGGTCCAATATTTTTTCTAAGTTGCTAATATTATTTTCGGCATATCGGATGCAAAAATTAGCCAGTTCTCTCCCTCCACTGTAAAAGAAGGCATCATAATTTTCGCTGCGTAAAAAGCTCCATTCAAATCTACCATATTGCACCCTGTTCTGCCCGAATGGAGTATTTATCCCTTGCGCAAATAAGCCATTTTGGCTGAACCCAAACAGGCAAATAAAAATGGATAGTAGGAAGCGGTGCAATGGCATATCTTTTAGGCTATCAAAAATGCATCAAAAAGCCGAGATAGAGAAATTAAATTTGGTAATTTTTGGGTCAAAGCAATAAAAAGTTTTGAATGCGCCAAACTTTAAACAAATTTGCAGCATGTTGCAGGTGAAAAGTTTTGTATTTAATGAGTTTCAAGAAAACACCTATGTGGTTTGGGATGAAACGCTGGCATGTGCTATTATAGACCCAGGATGTAGTAATTATCAGGAGCAAAAACAGCTAACAAATTTCATAGAAATGGAGGGTTTAAAGCCTAGTTTATTACTCAATACCCACTGTCATATAGACCATATTTTAGGAAATAATTTTGTAGTAGATACCTATCAATTGCCGCTTCACATGCATGAAGGAGAGCTATTTACCTATCAAGATGCAAATAGGTGGGCGGCCATGTTTGGCTTGCCCAATTTTGAAGTACCTCATCAGGTAGTTTTTTTGCAAGCCGGAACTCCCATCGGTTTTGGGTCAAGCCAATTGGAGGTATTGAGCACGCCGGGACACTCTGTGGCATCTCTCAGTTTTTACCATGCAGAGAGCCAGTTTTTATTTGTCGGAGATGTGATTTTTCAGCATAGTATTGGCCGAACCGACCTGCCAGGAGGTAATTTTGAAATCCTTGCCAAATCTATCAGAGAGGTCATTTATACCTTGCCAGATACTACCTGCATTTTTTCTGGACATGGTTCCATCACTCAAGTTGGGGAAGAGAAAAAAAATAATCCATTTGTAAAACTTTAAATATTGATATGAAAGCGTTAAAAGTTACCTTGTTAAGTTTGTTGGGCTTGCTCATCTTGTTGTTGCTTGTTTCTTTTTTTATGCCCTCAAAAGTGCATGTAGAGAGAAGCATGGTTATTACCGCACACCCGCATCAAATATTCCCTTATTTAAATAACTTTAAAAAGTGGGTTGAATGGAGCCCGTGGCATAAAAAGGATAGCACTACCTTGTACGATTACAGTGGAATAGAAGAAGGTCCTGGTTCAGTTTTTACTTGGAAAAGTAAACACCCACAAGTGGGTAATGGTGAAATGAAAATACTTGAATCCTATGCCGATACTTTCATTAAAACCAAAATGACCTTTGAAGGGATGGGTATTTCTTATTCTTATTTTAAATTAGCTGAAACAGATGCGGGCACTACCTTAACCTGGATCATGGAATCTAATGGTGAGGGCATGCCTTTTTATTTTGTGCCGGTTTCAAAATATTTTAACCTCTTTATGGACGATATGTTGGGCAAAGATTTTGAAGAAGGCCTAGCTTTATTACAGGGTATTATGGCTAAAATTCCGCATTACCATATCGGAGAATATGAAGCAGAAATAAGAGATTTTCCGGGCCTGCACTATATTGGTATTCGTGAAAAAATTGCTGGCTCAGATTTAAATAAAAGAATGAGTGAGCACTATGCTACACTCGAAAATACATTAAAGAATGCCAAACAATCTGCAAAAGGAGCTCCTTTTACCATTAATTATTTTGCCAGAAACAATGTATTTGATATGATGATTGCCTTAGGAGTAGAAACACCTTTTACCACCAGTGAACCAGTGCAAAGCAAACAATTGCCTGCCGGTAAATGGATGCTTGTAAAATATGTAGGTGGTTACAGCGGCATCAGTGGTTTATACCAAAAAGGATTTGAATTGTTGGCCTCTCAAAATTTGAAGCCAAGTGGCGCTCCCATGGAGTTTTATATTGTAAATCCGGGTATGGAAGCAGATAGCAATAAGTGGGTAACTGAAGTGGTTTTCCCTTTTATTGAGTAGCGTTTAGAGTCCAGAGTCTAGAGTCTAGAGTCTAGAGTCCAGAATCCAGAGTCCAGAGTCTAGAGTTCAGATTTTTTTCGGATTTTTCTTCACAATTGTTTAACCTAAACTTAATATTTTGCTGTTTTTGCGGGGGCATTTTCGTAATATAATAATTGCGAAACTTTGCCAAAACGTAAAATCGATTTGTTGGTTATTTCTGATGTGCATTTAGGCACCTATGGCTGCCAAAGTAAAGCCCTACTTCAGTATCTTAACTCCATAAAGCCTAAAAGAGTTATTCTAAATGGCGATATCATAGATATGTGGCAATTTAGCAAACGCTATTGGCCTAAATCGCACATGAAAGTAATTCAGAAAATTACCAAATGGGTGAGTCAAGGGGTAAAAGTTGATTATATTACAGGTAACCACGACGAACTGTTGAGAAAATTTGTCGGCTTTAAAATGGGTTCC
Organism: Bacteroidota bacterium; assembly: GCA_947459415.1. Taxonomy (GTDB): domain Bacteria; phylum Bacteroidota; class Bacteroidia; order UKL13-3; family UKL13-3; genus B1. The sequence goes on along the minus strand of CANHDN010000015.1, from coordinate 17,341 downwards.
TTTCAAATTAGTAATAAGTTAGTACTAGACCTAAACGGCCAAAAAACATGGATTTTTCATGGAGATATTTTTGATGTAACCATGAAATATTCTAAGTGGTTAACCAAGCTTGGATCTCATGGCTACGATTTGTTAATTTTGATTAATGCCTCTTGCAATTGGTTGCTGGCAAAGCTCGGAAAAGAAAAAATCTCCTTGTCTAAGAATATAAAGAATAGCGTTAAAACAGCCGTTAAATTTATTAATGATTTTGAAACCATCACGGCAGAAATTGCTGTTGCCAATCAATATCATTATGTGTTGTGTGGACACATACATCATCCAGAAATAAAATTGGTTGAAACCGATAAAGGCTCTGTTCATTATTTGAACTCTGGCGATTGGATTGAAAACCTATCTGCCTTAGAATACAATGATGGTAATTGGAGCTTATACAAATACCAAGCAACAGATTTTGAAGAAGAAGAACCTGAAGAGGCCAATGATTTAATCATGATGAGTAATGATCAAATATTTAATAAACTGTTTGAAGAGTTTATGGGTGCTGAATCGCTAAAAAAATAAACCTACTCCACCTGCTGTATACAGTCTATAAAAGCTTCCATAGAAGTTAATTGATAATCTGCAATGGCAAATCTTGGGTCGTCTTGTTTTTCTAATTCTGGCACGGCTACACATTTCATTTTGGCTGCTTTGGCTGCAATAACTCCGTTTATAGAATCTTCTACTACCAAACACTCGCTTTGGGCTGAACCTAATAGTTTAGCAGCACTGATAAAGATGCCTGGATGCGGCTTACCATAGGGTTCGCTCTCGGCAGAGTATAATAAATCAAAGTATGTATTTATGTTTAACTTGTTTACCACTACCTCAATTAATCGCATGCTAGATGAAGAGGCCAATGCTATTTTATATCCTTTTTCTCTGCAAAAGGCCAAGCTTTCTATCACACCCGGCAAGGCCACTGCTTCTTCATGGAGCATGGCTATCATGCAAGTAATGATATCTTCTTCCGTTTTAGCAAAGTTTGGGTCGGGCCAGTTCTGATAGGCATACCAATGTGCTACTACTTCATTTAACCTAAAACCCATTACTTGGCGCAGCAGTTCATCCGTTAGCTTCAATCCTAAGTTGCCAAAAACTTCCTTTTCTGCCCTTTTCCAGAGTGGCTCAGAGTCTACCAAGAGCCCATCCATATCAAATAAAATGGTATCTATCACCTAAGCGTTCATTAACAGTTCAATTTCTTCTGCTTCAATAGGAATATGAGCCATTAAATCTGTACATCCTTGGGCTGTTATTAAAATTTCATTTTCTAAGCGGATGCCAATTTTTTCTTCTGGAATATAAATACCCGGCTCGCAACTAAAGGTCATACCTGCTTGCATGGGTTCATAACGCATGCCTACATCATGTACATCTATTCCCAAGAAATGACTGGTGCCATGCATAAAATACTTTTTATAAGCAGGCCAATTAGGATTTTGTTTGGCAATGTCTTGTAGGCTTATAAGTCCTAAATCAACCAATTCTTTTTCCATTAACAAGCCCACCTGCACATGGTATTCCATGAGCAATGTACCTGGTTTTAGCATTTCCTTAGCAGCTTTCATAACCCTTAACACAGCGTTGTACACGGCCTTCTGACGGCTTGTAAATTTACCGTTAATAGGCAAAGTACGTGTCATGTCGCTGGCATAATTGGCATAATCTGCCCCGCTATCTAAGAGTAATAAATCACCATCTTGGCATTGTTGGTTATTGTCTACATAATGTAAAATACAAGAGTTTGCACCACTCGCTACAATCGGATGAAAAGAATGTCCGCGCGCCCTATTCCTTAAATATTCATGAATTACTTCTGCTTCAATTTCATATTCCCACACGCCCGGTTTCACAAATTTTGCTACCCTACGAATCATTTTATCACTAATAGAAATGGCCACTTTCATTAGGTCTAATTCTAGCTCAGATTTGATAGAACGCAGGCGCTGTAAAATAGGTGCGGCACGTTCGTATTCGTGCAATGGATAAGCGTTTCTAATCTCTTGCGCAAAACGTAAACTTTGATAAGGAGTCTGAATAACTGCACGGTCGTTTTCGTTCAGATTTAGATAAATGTTATTAGAATAATTAATGATAGCATGAATCTTACTTTTAAACTCATCATACCAATAAATATGCTTTACACCACTTACTGCTTTGGCATCTTCTAGGGTAAGTTTATTTCCGTTCCAAACAATCATCATATCGCTGGTACGTTTTATAAATAATGCCTCACGATATTCTGCAACCACACAATCTGGTGCAATCAGCAAAATACACTCTTCTTGATCTACTCCGCTTAACCAAAATAAGTCAGAATTTTGTTTAAAGGTATGGGTGGCATCACCGTTCCATGGATGTTCATCGTTTGAATGAAAAAGTGCAATGCTATTTGGTTTTAGCTGTGCTGCAAACTTCTTTCTATTTTCAATAAACAGGTGGTTTGGTATGATGTCGTATTTGGTTGTTCTTCTCATGGGTCTGAATAATTATGCTTGCAATCTATAAAAATTAAAGTTAAGAAATAACATCTACCAAACTTTCCATCTTCATGCCCCTAGAGCCTTTTAAAAAGAAGGTATGCCCTGTCAATTGACTATTTTTAATATAGGAAGCAGCATCCATGGTTTCATTAAATTTAAGGTAATCACATTCCGTTTTTGCAAAGGCTTTACCCACTAAAATCACTTTTTCTAGACCTAGGTTCAAACAGAAATTTACAATGTGTTGATGCTCCTCTGCCTCGTATTTCCCTAACTCAAACATGTCTCCTAAGAATAGTATTTTATTTTCTCCTGGCATGGCCATAAAATTTTTAATACTTAATTCCATGCTGCTAGGGTTCGCATTATACGCATCTAAAAAAATGGCATTGTCTTGTTTTTGGATCCATTCAGAACGTAAATTTTTAGGCTTATAGCTTTCTATGCCCTGCTTTATTTGAAGCGTATCGAGCTGGTAGTGTCTGCCAATGCTCAGGGCTGCTAAAATATTATCAAAATTATAATCTCCACTTAAGCTGCTACTTATTTCACAATCTTGATAGGTAAAAAGAATGTTGGGTTGCAATTGTTTTGGATAGATGCTTAAGTGGTTTGCCTCTATTTTCTCAGGCAATTGTTGTTGGTAAATTATTCTATTATTAAGTGTTTCACTTTCTTTTAATAGAATGCCATCGTTCCCATTCACAAAAGCCAATCCATTCGTTTTTTCTAGGTATTTGTATAGTTCTGCATTCGATCTTATAACCCCTTCAATGCTCCCAAATCCTTCTAAATGATCCTTGCCGTTATTTGTAACAATCCCACAACTGGGCTTAGCAATTTCGCATAAAAATTCATTTTCTTTTTCGTGATTGGCTCCCATTTCAATCACAGCTATTTCATGGTCTATTTGCAATTGAAGCAAGGTAAGTGGTAGGCCAATGTGATTGTTTAAGTTTCCGGGGGTGCTTAATACCTTGTATTTTTGCTGTAATACCGCTGCCAACAATTCTTTGGTGCTGGTTTTACCGTTAGAACCTACAATGGCAATTACCGGTATGTTTAATTGCTCACGGTGGAAGGTGGCCAGTTGCTGCAAGGTTTCCAATACGTTTTGAACCAAAATAAATTGAGAATTCATTTCGGTTTGAACCTCATCTATTACCGCAAAAGCCGCCCCCGCCTCGATGGCTTTTTGTGCAAATAAATTGCCATTAAAATTATCTCCCTTTAAGGCAAAGAACAAACACCCTGCGCTCAGTTTTCGAGTATCTGTGCAAATATTGGGGTGTTGGAGGTATAATTGATATAATTCTTGGATGGTCATGGTTGGCACTCATTTTTTCCAAAAGTAGTTTAATTTTCATAAATTCATTTTTCGATTTTATTGGTTTTGCTTTATAATAAACAACAATGTTTATGTTTATAAACAGTTCTTATTGCCAAATTTTGAGGTTTAGATTAATCATTACTCCAATTTCAACATCTTCTTAACCTGTATTGGATTTTTATTTTCATCCAATAAATGTAGTAGATATACCCCTTTGGGTAAATTTTCTAAAATTAAATAGGTGCTCCCAACTGCCTCGGCTTCGCTGCATTTTTTACCATGTAAATCGTATAAAACCATATAATGTTTTTTGCCAAAGGGTAGCTCAAAATTTATCTTATTATCAAAAGGATTTGGATATATTTCAACATCTGGGTAATCATTATTGGATTCTATATCTCCATTTAAATTGGTTTTAAAAACATAGGTTCTGTAGGTATTATCATTTTTATCATATCTCCTGCCAGAGCCAAAATATCCCCCACCTCTTGCAGCGCCAACACTTTGTATTTCTACTCCTTCTTTAAAGGGCTTTTCCCATTCTACATTCATGTTGCTATCTAATTTTAAAAGAGTATGCTTAGCTAAAATGAGGCCGTTATCTGGGGTGGAATTTATGGTATTAAACATTCCGTCTACTTTGGTAAGTCCTAAAGAATCTCCAATTTCATTAAATTTATATAAATAAGTTCCTCTTTCTATCATTTTTGAATTAGTTAACCGAACCAACATATAGTAGGAGTGGTTTTTTTCTACCATATCATAATAATTACACTCATAAAAATTGGAACCAGGTCCCCAAAAATTAGCTTTTAAAATATTGCCAAGCGTATCTATCCTTATGGTTGTAAGCTTACCAAAGTTATTTTGAGAGCAAAACAATAAAAACTCCGTATCATTATTTGTTATGTATACTTTTCTGACTTTGCTATGCCAATTTCCGAAGTATTCAAATTTACCTAATGTATCTCCATTTGTAGATCTAAATTCAATAACAGGATTCATATAAGGTTGTGGTGAAAAACCATAACCTCCGGTTACAATTTTACCTTTATAAAGCCTATCGCAAATATTAATGGTGTGATATCTATTTGTTACAGTTACTTTCTCAATTGTTAAATATCCATTGCTATTAAAAGAAAAAAAATTATTTTTACTTGGGAAAGGTGTGCCTACAACCGTCATGAAAAATGAGTTGAAGTTGTCAAAACTTACCACGTTATCAATATAATCACCTGATCTAATAGATGGACTTATCTCCCATATTAATTTCCCAAAATTGTTGAACTTGCAAATTCTAGTTGAAATATTTTTTGCTCCAACTAGAATAAAATCTTCTTCAATTGTTTCAATTATTTTTGTTGTTGGAACATTACTTAAACCATCTTCTACCTCCGACTCCCATTCAAACGATTGTGCCTTACCAAAGAATGGTAAGGCACAAATTGTAATAATTAGAATATTAAAACTCCTAATCATTTTATTCAAGTATTAATTTGAAACTTTCAGTTTTAGCTCCAATAATCTTGATAAAATAAACACCTTTTGGCTGAGTACTTAAATCTATATTGGTTTTGTTTGAGAGCTTTTGGGTAAAAACGATTTTACCAAGTAGATCATAAACAATGGCTTCCGAATTTTCTTGGCCATTTTCAATGGTAAATAAACCATTACTTGGATTTGGATAAATTTTTGTTTGTATGATTTCTGATGCTCTATCTTCAGATTTTTTTGTTTTAAGCAAATTTGTTTGACAGTATAATTCTACTCCTTTAGGCTGCATAAAATTTCCTAATGTATTAGCATAGCTCTGTGCTTTTGAACTGTCTGGAAATATGCATATTAATTTGTAATTTAAAACTGAGCTTAATTTGCTTAGTTGAATACCAGAAATTTTAAATCTTCCAGAAGAATCAGTGCTGGTAAAGATGCCTGTAGGAGAGTTATCCATATTAACTAATTGAACCATTAAGCCAGCCCTACTACTAATGGTACAATTTGAACTTATGGTTCCATTTATTTCTGGAATAAATTCAATGCTATCATAAATATCCAAGTGTAAAACTTGCTTAGCAATTGTTCTAGCAAGTGGAGAAGCAATACTTTGCGTAAATTGATTTTTTCTGGCAATGTGAAGCAATTGTTCTTCTTCTCTGGCAGAAAGTTTCTGTTTATTTTGTTTAGATTGGAATAATAGCGTATAAACATCCAATAACTCTTTCTCCAATGGATTATTTGTAGAGATAGAATTAACAATAGTAGTGGCAGAGTCAATTTTTTTGTTTTGAATAAAATATTCAATTCTAGCTACCTTATTTACGAAATCGCTTTTAGCTAAATTAAATGATAGGCTATCTTTAGCATTCCTGATAGATGCTTTATAAGTATTTATTTGGTTGTAGGTAGTAGCAATATGATTTTTTAAGCCTGATTGGCTTGGAATAAGTATTTTTTGATTACTTGGGCTTCCAGAATTTCTGTTTTGGGTATTATTTGACGGATACATTTTGCCCTCATCACCATAATCTGATGGGGGAGGAGGAGGTGGTGTATCACCATTGCATACATCATTTCCATAACCACCTTCAATAGTTGGTAAAACACCAGAAGCAAATGTATAATCAATGGTTGGTATGGTAGAATAAAAAATCCACTGATTCAAGTCGTTATCTGAATAATACATTCTCATATCAAAACCACCTGTAGTAGAAGGGAATGAATTTTCTCTAGCTTGTGTTGGAATGATGCCATGAAAGTCGCCAACTCCTCTCAAATAACAATAATTTAAAAAGATACCTGTAAAGCTATTTGGAAGGGAGTTGCAATACACATTAGAATATAACATGTTTCCGCCAATTCTAATGCCAGAACCAGCAGTGCTTGTGTTATTATATATAGACGTCCAATATGCGTCGTCTGTTAAAATTCCTGTATTGCGCCAATCATAACCAGCATCACTAACTACAGTATTTACATGAATATTTAATTTGCTTGAATTGGTTGTTTGAATTCCAATTTTATATGCGTCTAATGCGGTTGTAAAGTTGATGTCATTACTATCGATTAAGTTTGCACCGTTAAAAAGAAATTCGTGAGGTCTTGGGCCTAAACCAGAATAATCAGAATTCCAACCTTCAACATTGTATAATTTAATACCAGCACCAATACCAGTCATAGAATTATTATTTATTCTAAATAATTCATATGAAGGTGAGGCTCCAGACCCATATTCACTCACAACTATTCCTGTCGCATAAGGATGATTATTAATGATATTATGCCCTATATTAATATTAGTTTGAGGACCTGAGTTCTCAGATAAATCTATACCTACCCAATTACAAAAATCTAAAATATTGCCTTTGCTAGGGTCAGTTAAATGGCCAATGACAAGATTACAGTTTTCATTTTCTAAATAATGTATTCCCCATTCTTTGCTACCATATAAATGATTGGACTGAATTTCACTATTAATCCAGTTTTCAAGTCTTACAGGTTGTTGTACGTCTGTAAAAGTATTAGAATATAAATTGATATCTTTTTGTTGAATTTTGCTGGCATCACCATGCACTCCATACACTTTTTGTTCAGTAAATAAATTATTGATAATGGTAGCAGAAGAATTAATTGCTTTTACTCCAAAGTTTGCATATTTAAAATCGCAGCCACCAAAACCAGATGTGCCAATGTTTATTTTTCCAATACAGTTTTCTATATGAATGTGAGTTATGGTGCGGTTTAAATTATCTAGAGTCCATCCAATATTGCTTCCTTTGCTTTGGTCTTTTAAAGGCAAATTACCTATAAAATTAGCCCTATAAATTTGTATAAAATTTGCATTTCCGTTTGTAATCTCAATGTCTGTTTCATTTCCTGTAAAATCTGTGTATCCATGTACAATTAACCAAGAATTTGGACCATTAATTTTGATTCCTTTAATGGCATCTTGAATGAGGCTTGTTTGAAATGTACTATTATTTGTTATCATTACATTTCCACCAATGGATCCATTATCTAAAACATTTATTCCCTTCCACATTAACCCACAAGAATGGCTTTTTAAAGTTGCATTTTTTAAGGTTAAACTAGCCCCTGCCTCCACAACTACCTCTGCGTTGGTAAAGAAATTCAAATTCAAATCTTCAATGGTTAGTGTAACTCCGTTCTTAACAGTTATTTTGGTAATTACACTTAAATCTGATGTAACATTAAATGGATTATTTCCAGCACCTGGACTCCATGTTCCAGAACTTGTTACGTCGTATGTGTTTATTTCATACGCTGGTACAGCATAAGTGTGACCACTCACTTGGTCGGGTAAAATTCTTATTTGGTAATTATTGGGGTCATGGTTAAAGTTAATACTTGTTGCAATTATGTCTGTAACAGCTAATGTTCCTGAGGTTGTTACCTCTGCAAGGTGCGTAGAAGAACTAGTGTAAATTTTGTCATCGATTCCTAACTCAATTTGCGATCTTACAAAATTTGCTGTTCCAGAAATAAAGTTTGGTGTAGAACTGCTAACAAAATCCCAAACTGCAATCTCTTCAGTAAAAGTAGTTTGAGGGTCGAACCTTGAAAATACCAGACTATTGCTATTTCTTGTAAACTCTAACCCAGCAATGGAATAATCTTTTGTTGAAGGTGTGTTTTGATAAAAATAATATTTATAAATTGGACTACTTGAATTAATATTCCCGCTTCCATCTAAATTAAAAACAAGTAAGTATTCGTCCTCTGCAAAAGCCAAATAATCGTTGTTCGGTGAAACTTCTAGTTCACTAATTGATCCAGTAAAATTTGTTGAAATGGGTGTTGAGGAGCCAGGCAATGTTACAGTTGTAATATTGTAATCAGTTGTATTTGCAACCACATTGCTTAAGTAATTAATTTCAACAACTCTAATGCTTCTATTTCCTGCACCAGGATAATTTCCAATTAAATTATATATTTTGTAGGTACTTGCATTTAAAGAACCAATTTCAAGAGCTGTAGTTATATTATCAGGCGAACCGCTCATTCCAAACACATTTAGATTGCCTAGTGGATTGGATGATGAAAATAAATTAGACCATGTATTGTTTTTGATATCAATTTCTATAATGAAATTTCCAACGATTGCATGGTGTTTTCCGCATCCAAGGTTGATTATTGGAATTTCTCTTGATGGGACTGTGTTTGTAAAAAGGTAAGGGTCGAAAAAATCTTTTTCAAGTAAAATGTTTCCATTTTTATCGTAAAAGTAGCCAGATGTTCCACCATTTAACTCTGTTAAAACGATGTAAAATAAAGCCTCTCCATTATCATCGAAAAGGGTATTAACAGCGTAATAATTTGAAATAGGATTAATTCCAGTATGATCCATAAAAACTGGAATGGACGATGAATAAAGGCTTGGACTTGGATTAAATCTGATTACAGAGCCATTTGAGCTTGGTTTAAAAAAATACCAGTTTGGTATTTGAGCAAAACTTGTAAACTGAATCGCAAAAGCCATGATTAAAAGTAATAGATTTTTGCGAAAACTACCTATAAATATAGGTGTTGGGTGTGTGTTCATAATTGTTTCATTAGGAATGCAAGTTATTGATTTTATTTTTTAATGTCAAATTAATTTTATAAGTTTTAATCATTACCCCAGTGAACGAAATAAAATTAATAATTTTATTGATATCTAAATCTGAGTTCTGAAATTTACACTATATTAATAATGGACAATGGTAGGTTCAGCCATACTTAAAACTTTATAATTTGAATGTAAGATTAATTTTTAAATCTAAATTAAGATAAAATCAAGAAAATTAATTTCTAAATTGCATGCTAAATACCCTTAACATGAAAAAAATATACACCATCTTTCTGTTGTTTGCGATTCCTGCATTATTGTTGGCTCAGCCAGTACAATTTAACCTTGCCAATAAGGCAACTTTTAAAATGGGCGGTTCAGACACTTTATTATATCCCTACACAGGTGGATACAATGCCCCACAGTTTAATAAAATAGATTTAGATGGAGATAACATAGCAGATTTAATGGTGTTTGATAGGCATGGCAATAAAGTGACCACTTATCTTTGGAAGGGTGGCAAGTTTGTTTATGCCCCAGAGCATGAAAGTAAATTTCCTCCCTTATACAAGTGGGTATTATTAAGAGATTATAATTGCGATGGTAAGCTAGATATTTTTACAGAAGTAGACTTTAATGCCCAACCAGAACCCGGAAAATTTATTTCATCTAATGGCATGCGATTGCTTAAAAATGTAACTACCGAACCAGGTAAGTTAAAATGGGTTCAAGAAAAAAATCAGTTAATGGATGTGGGTTTGGGAGCCTTGCCGCCTGCCAATATTGGTCTAAATAACACAGACATTCCATCTATAGAAGATATGGATAAGGATGGAGATTTAGATATTCTCATTATGCCCTTTTCTAGAAATGTAATTACCTATTACCAAAACATGAGCAAAGAAAACGGTCACAACTGCGATTCTATTCAATTTTTATTCAGAGATGAGTGCTGGGGAAACATGAGTTATTTGGTAAATACCAATGCATTTTTATTGGGAGATAATAGCCCTTGTTACAGAAATTATAAACGTGCTGCCAAACACAATGGAAGCACCATTACACTTTATGATGCAGATAATGACGGAGATTTAGATGTGATTTATGGTGATCCAGAATTCAATGATTTAATTTTTTTAGAAAATGGGAAAACCATTCAAAGCATGCGCAGAGATTCAATGATCAGACAAGATACTTTGTTTCCTTTTAATTCTGTAAGAGCCAGTGTTCCCATGTTTCCGGCCTCTTATTTAATAGATGCAGATAATGATGGTAAAAGAGATCTCATTGTAGCTCCAAATGCAGAAGCTGCTATTAAAAATAAAGATCAAATTTTATGGTATAAAAATACCGGAACTGCCACCATACCTGTATTTACCTATCAAAATAATCAATTCTTGGTTGGGCAAACGATAGATCTGGGAGGCGGCAGTATTCCTGTATTGGTAGACATAGATAATGATGGGGATAAAGATTTAGTAGTGGCCACCCAAGGTCAGTTTACCCAAACTTTTAATAGCAATGATCGCTTGGTACTATTTAAAAATGTAGGCACAGCTTCTAAAGCAGCTTATGAATTGGTAGATTCAAACTTTTTAAATATAAATGCAGGTACTACTAAAATTCAGCGCATGATTCCAACTTTTGGAGACTTAAATGGAGATGGTAAACAAGATTTATTACTAGGAGATTTAAATGGCAAAATGCACTTTTACTTAAACACCTCTGTAGGCGCTAATCTTTCATTTAACAAAGAAAGTTCAGATTATTTTAACATGTATGGAGGTACTTCTGCAGCCCCACAATTGGTAGATTTAAATAAAGACGGAAAACTAGATATTGTAATGGGCAGAAAGAACGGAAGCTTGGCTTATTTTGAAAATAAGGGAACAGCAAGCATGCCTAATTTTACTGCCACACCTTCCATCGATTCTATTGGCAAAATTACAGCCGCAGAAATGGTAATAAGTGGCGGATCTCCCTATTATTTTGATGGTTATTCTATCCCTCATGTATGCGATTTAGACAGAGATGGCAACTATGAAATATTATTGGGCAGTGAGCAAGGCAGGGTATTTTTATTCAGAAATTTTGATGCCAATGCCAACCGCGTTTGCGAAGAAATCACAAACATTTTTTCTGATGCAGCTACTGCCGGAACCTATAGTAATTTATTCTTTGGTTTACGCACTTCTACTGCCAGTGCAGACTTAGATGGAGATAGCATTCCAGAAATATTAATTGGAAACACAAGAGGCGGACTTCGCATGTACCAAGCTAAAATCAACGGAATTATTAGTCAACTCAAAGAAGAGGCCATTGAACCTGCTTCATGGGTAGTATTTCCAAATCCGGCTCAGTCTATTATTTCGGTTCGAACCGATAGAAACAGTGCTGGCATGCCTTACTCAGTAATAGATAATATGGGTAGAAGCTGCTTGCAAGGAAATTTGGAAGCCTATGAAACTCCCATTAACCTGCAAGGCTTGCCTATTGGCATGTATTTTATTAAACTCATGGATGAAGAGGGTAATGCAAAGGTTTTCAGGTTCTTGGTTCAAGAATAATTCTTTTTAGCATAATTCTTATTTTAGGCATCTGTTTTTTTATAATTTCGTGCAAAATTAAATTTTATGTACGGAGCATTACAACAACAATTACAGAAAGAATTGGCCGAGATAGAAGCGGCTGGCTTATACAAAAAAGAACGCATCATTGCCTCGCCGCAAGGGGCAGAAGTTACCCTAGAAAGTGGGCAAAAAGTATCTGTTTTTTGTGCGAACAATTACTTGGGTTTATCTTCTCATACACGTGTATTAGACGCAGCCAAGCGAAGCTTAGACACGCATGGTTTTGGCATGAGTTCAGTTCGTTTTATCTGTGGAACCCAAGATATTCATAAACAATTAGAGGCTAAATTGGCCGAGTTTTTAGGAACAGAAGATACCATTTTATATGCAGCTGCTTTTGATGCCAATGGAGGTGTTTTTGAGCCTTTATTCAACGAAGAAGATGCCATCATTAGTGATGCTTTAAACCATGCTTCTATTATAGATGGCGTGCGTTTGTGTAAGGCAGAGCGCCATCGCTACGAGCACAATAACATGGCAGACCTAGAAGAGAAGTTAAAAGCCACCCAACATTGCAGAAACAGAATCATTGTAACAGATGGTGTGTTTAGTATGGATGGAACCATTGCGCAATTAGATAAAATTGTAGCTTTAGCAGAGCAATATAATGCACTCATTATGGTAGACGAATGTCATGCCAGTGGATTTATGGGTGCCAATGGAAGAGGAACCCACGAATACAGAAATGTATTGGGTAAAATAGATATTATTACGGGTACTTTAGGCAAAGCATTGGGCGGTGCTATGGGCGGATTTACTTCTGGTAAAAAAGAAATCATTGATATTTTACGTCAGCGCAGCAGGCCTTATTTGTTCTCTAATACCTTAGCACCATCTATTGTGGGCGCTAGCATAGAGGTTTTAAATATGCTTACCGAAACAACTTCCCTGCGTGATAAATTGTGGGAGAGCACTCAGTATTTTAGAAAAGAAATGACGGCCGCAGGTTTTGATATTAAACCAGGTGAACATCCCATTGTGCCGGTTATGTTATATGATGCCAAACTTTCACAAGATTTTGCAGCTAAATTATTAGAAGAAGGAGTGTATGTAGTAGGTTTCTATTACCCAGTTGTTCCTAAGGGGCAAGCACGTATTCGGGTACAAATTTCTGCTGCACACGAGCGCCATCACCTAGATCATGCCATTGCTGCCTTTACAAAAATTGGAAAAGAGTTGGGTGTAATTAAATAGGTGATTTTAACAATTTCATCATATTGAGTTAATCTGTACTTTCCAAAATTGATTTTTATAAAGCATTTAAAATCAATTTTTTATTTTGTCTCTTTACATTAAAATAACATTGCGCTAACACAATCCTAACTTAGCCTTAACTTTTGGCTAACCTAGTCAGAATACTTTTGTATCATCAATTATGAGTATGAAAGTAAAAATTGGATTGTTTTTGGGCTTGTGTTTTTTTCAATTGCAAGTAATGTCTGCCACTACCGGTAAAATTACGGGTAAGGTTATAGATAAAAAAACGGGAGAGGAGTTAATTGGTGTATCTATCGCTGTAGAGGGTACTGCTATGGGTGCATCTACAGATTTTGAAGGAAAGTTTACCATTGGCAATCTAAAACCAGGAACCTATACCTTGGTGGCTTCTTATGTTTCTTACGCCAAAAAGTCTATCAAGAATATTGAGGTAAAAGCAGGAGAGGTAAGCAATGTATCTATTTCATTAGAATCGGTTCAGAATGATTTAAATGAGGTAGTTGTGCAAGGGACTTTAAAAAGAGAAAACGCAAGTGCTTTGCTTATTCAGCAAAAGAAAAGTGTTTCTATCTCTGATGGCGTATCTGCAGACATGATTAAGAAAACACCAGATGCTACCACGGGCGATGTGATGAAACGTGTAAGTGGTACTTCTATCCAAGATAATAAATTTGCAGTAATTAGGGGTTTAAATGACAGGTACAACACTGCCTATATTAATGGTGCCCCGCTCCCAAGTTCTGAGAGTGATAGAAAAGCATTTAGCTTTGATATTTTTCCATCTAATATGTTGGCCAATATGGTGATTACCAAAACAGCCTCTCCAGATTTACCTGGAGATTTTGCCGGTGGATTAATTACCATTAACACACGCGATATTCCAGAAGATAAGTTCGTTTCCTTGTCTACCGGTTCTAGTTTTCATAGCATCACCACTGGCAAAGCAGGTGTGGGTTCAAACAGCAGCAGCACAGACTTTTTAGGCTTTGATGACGGTAAGCGCATGATTCCAGAGAATATTCCTGGTAGGGGAGAATACAATTCATCTCCCAATAAAATTGAAAACTCAAAGGCTTTTGATGCAGATTGGACTTTGTTAAGACCAACCAGTCTTCCAATAAATTACTCCTTGAATATAGCTGGCGGAAATAGTTATAAGGTGCGTAAAAAAGATGAGTTCGGATTTATTGTATCTGGTTCGTATAGCAACAGCAGAAGAAATTTATTTGTAGAGAGAAACCAGTTTAATAGACCTATGGATGGAAACGATAATCAAATCCAAAGAAGCTACCAAGATACCATTACCAAAGATGAAATCTTATCTGGTTTAATGGCAAATTTTGGATACAAATTAGGTTCGAACCATAAATTCTCTTTTAAAAATGCCCTTACCTTAAATGCAGAAAATTTAACTACTTTAAGAGCTGGTGCAGATGATTATACTACAGAACAAAGGCCATTAGTTAGAAATGTATACTTTAACTACAGTCAAAGTAGATTACTTACCAACCAATTAATAGGTGAGCATTACTTGCCAGTTTCTAAAGTAAAAATTAAATGGGTACTTAATAATAACAGCATCAATAGAACCATCCCAGATTTTAAAAGATTTTCAACCTCTGCCAATCTTATTTCAGAAGAAGACGGATATACCCCATACGCCGCTCAGTTTAATAATACCATTAACTTTACCCAATTGGGTAGGTTCTATTCTAGCTTAGATGAAAACATTAGAAGTGCCGGAATAGATGTTCAAAAACCAATGGCTGAGTTGAGTAATAAAACCATTAAAACAGATGTAAAAGTTGGTGGCTTCTATCAAAAGAGAAGCAGAGATTTTCAGGCAAGGGCATTTGTGCCTGTGTTAAAAAAAGGGGGCATAGCGGGTATCAGATTTAGAGAAGGTTCTATGGATACCATGTTTCAATCGAATGCCTATTCAGAAGACTTTTTTTGGGAAGAAGATTTTCGTGCACAAGATGTATATAGTGCCACTTCAAACTTAGCAGCTGCTTATATCATGTTCGATCAAAAAGTAGCATCTAGGTTTAGGTTTGTTTATGGAGTTAGGTTTGAGAGTTACAGACAAAATTTGAGTTCATTTGAATTGAATTCTAGTCCACCAAAACCACTGAATGTAGATACGGTTTTTAATGATTTCTTACCTTCCTTAAACTTTACTTATGAGTTAAGTGAAAAAACAAACCTGAGGTTCTCGGCCTCTAGAACCCTTGCCAGACCAGAGTTTAGAGAGTTAGCACCTTTTTCTTTTTATGATTTTAATATTAATACCGTGGTTACAGGTAATCCAAACCTTACCAGAACAAAAATTAATAATTACGACTTAAGGTATGAATTCTACCCGGGCGAAGGACAAATTTTATCTGCTTCTGCATTTTATAAAACCTTCCAAAATCCCATTGAAATGGTGTATGAGTTTAGAGGTAGCGATACCTATTTAAGTTATTCTTCTAATGCAAATGCTAGCAATTACGGAATAGAATTTGAAATTCGTAAGAACTTCGATTTCTTAGATAATTTGTTTAAAACTACTTGGATCAAAGATTTTAGTTTCACTGCAAATTATGCTTACATCATTTCTCAAGTTACCTTCGACCAAAAAGTATCTTTACAACAATATGGTACCAGACCGCTACAAGGCCAATCTCCATATATTCTAAATACCAGCCTTCAATATTATAATAATAAATCTGCTTTTGGCTTTGCAGTTTTTGTAAATAGAATTGGAAAGAGAATTGCCTTTGTAAGAGAAGTTAACGGTTTGATCCCAGACTTATGGGAAAATCCAAGAACAGTAGTAGACATTAGCATTTCTAAAAGAATCTGGAAAGGCTTAGATGCCAAATTTGCCATTAACGATTTATTAGCTCAAGATTTAGTATTCTATTGGGATAATAATAACAACGGAAAGTTAGATAATTTTAATAAGCAAGAATTAATTAATGCAGCTCCGGGTGCAGAAGCTTCTGCCAAACGTTTTTCTATGGATAATGATGTATTCCGCCACAGAATGGGCTATACCATTTCATTTAGCTTGTCTTATAAATTCTAAGTTTAGTTAATCATTTTGTAACAATACATTCTCTGTAAAGAAAAGTTCAGCCTGTACGGCTGAACTTTTTTTGTTTCCAGCAAGGCCATTGGAATGAGTACTTAACATTAAAGTAATTTTAAATTAACTTTCATGCAATAGCCGCATTTTATAATTGCTCATCAAAATACACAAACAATGAAGAAACTTAATCTACTAATTCTTTCGTTACTTGTTGCCTTTGTTTCTTTTGCCCAAAAAGCAAGAACCATCTCTGGCAGTATTACTACGAACACTACTTTTTTTAGCGACACCATTTACACCTTAGACGGGTATGTGTTTGTTAAAAACAATGCTACTTTAAACATTCAACCTGGTACCATTATTAAAGGAAAATTTGGAACCAAGGCTACCTTAATTATTACCCGTAATGGTTTAATTAATGCCAATGGTACTGCCACACGTCCTATTGTGTTTACTTCTGAGAAACCAGCTGGTCAGCGTAATAAAGGAGATTGGGGAGGTATTGTTATTTTAGGTAAAGCTACCTTAAACCGCCCAACAGATTGTTCTACTTGCCCAGGTGCTGCGGTAGCTGCGGTAGAGCCAGGTATTCAAAATGCCATTGAAGGAGACGTAGATAATACAGCAGGTGATGCTTTATATGGCGGAACCGATGATAACCACAATGCGGGTACTTTGCGTTTTGTGCGCATTGAGTTTGCTGGAACCGTAATTACTCCTGGTAATGAAATCAATGGATTAACCATGGGTGCCATTGGTAAGCAAACTAAAATAGAATACGTACAAGTTTCATTTGCAGATGACGATGCCTTTGAGTGGTTTGGTGGAAATGCAGATGCTAAATACTTAGTATCATACAGAAACGTAGACGACGATTTAGACGTAGACTTTGGATTCTCTGGAAAAGTTCAATATGCCATTGTGATGCGCGATTCATTATTATATGATATTGGTGCTGGCCCAACAACCAACGGATTTGAATCTGATAACGAT
>CANHDN010000014.1 GCA_947459415.1 Bacteroidota bacterium | reverse complement strand
GCATTAATAATTACATTATTGTCTAAAACAATTCCATTTTGCCAATAAGCAAAAACACCATAGTAGAATGGATTTACAAACACAGAGTTTCTTACAATATTTCCATTAGCTTTAGGCGACGAATTATTATATAAGTTTACTCCATAATAGCCTCCAACTAGGGTACAGCTATCTATGAGTAAATAATTGGCATTATTCCCTGCCGTATTCACATTCATATTATTTGCACTTGAAACAATGGGTGCAAAAGAAGTAAAGCCAGTAGTTAATAAACTAGTTTTAACAGCACACCTTACTACACTATTACTATCTGCAGCATTCATATATAAAATTCCATAACCTCCGCCAGATGATGCTGTATTTTCAATGCTTAGGTTTCTGAAATGAATATGCTTTGCTCCATTCATTAGAATGGTTGCTCTTTGTCCTGATCCATTATGTACAATTCTTGTAGTGGCAGTATCTGCACCTACAAAGGTAATGTTATTAATAGCACTCATTCCTGGTGCAACCCCATTGAATGCAATCGATCCATTATACACACCTGGAACGATATTAACGACAATAGGTCCGGCAACACCGCACAACTGTGCTGTTTGTGAAAATGCCACTACATTATTAAAAATTGTATCATTAGCAGGCACAGCAGGATTAATATAATAATTACCTGCTAATGGAGTACAAACTGTTACATCAATCGTATCATTGAGAGGGAAACTATCTGCCACACTATTTGGGCTTGAAGACCAGGCTTTAATTCTGTAAAATCCAGAACTAGTGAAATTGTATGAACCTAAAAACGCAACTGAGCTATCTCCAAATGGCAAACTTCCAGTCCATAAACTTGGTGTTTGTGCAGTTCCATTTACAGTCCAATCCAAATTTGCACTCGTTAAAGCTGAAGTTCCAAAACTTTTAACCATTACCTGTACATTTTGAACGCCAAGCGATAATGGGCTTGCCGGAGATACCAATCTGGTTAATGCTGCATCTGCTCCTGGTACTGAAAATTCATAAGCTCCGATATCTGGCGTTGAACTTCTAGATACACCTAAATAATCTCTTGGAACATCTAAGGTATTAAATCCTTTATTATTCAAGGAATCGTTTCCTGGCATAAAATATTCAGGGTTCACACTAAATCTAAACATAGGGTTTGCAAAAACACCTTGTTGATCATAGGCACTGGCATTTACTGTTCTCCAGGCTGCCCAAGTAGATTGATTACTTGTATAAAAGCCAACATGATTATTCGAACTTCCTGCAGGAATTCTGAGGTAAACATTATTATTATTGATGGTATAACCAGCACCAGTGGTAGCTAAATAATAAATATATTTAGCACCTGAACCACCTCTATTCAATCCCCAAATATTGTTTCTTAAAATTAATCCCGTTGGAGTACCCGAATTATAATACAAGTAAGCAACAGAAGCAGAAGTACTTGTTGGATGATCTACATCAAAGGTATTGTTGTAAATACGTATATTATTAACACTTTGCTGATAATATCCATATAAAGTACCATTAAACTTGATGTCATACATTAAGTTATTTCTAAAAATGATTGGTCTTGTAGCTTGGGTATTGGTAGCAATAAAATAATAACCAAAAAAAGTTCCTGTGTTAGTTTGATTCATTTGAAATGGCTGCTTAATCACATTATTCTCAATGGTATCTTGCGCCATTCCGTTTACACCATACATTCCATAAAAAGTTGTTGGAGATGCCTTAGTAGGACGCCACATCACATTTCCAGAAATGGTTGAACCAGATGTATACATCATATACATGCCATACACCGTAAAATCTCTTAAATCGTTATTTTTAATTACGTTAAAAGTATTCGGTCCATTTGTAGTATTGGTTGGGCAATATGAAATTGCATAATATGGACCACCTGTGCTATTTCCTACAATAGAATTATTTTGTATTAAGTTATTAGAGCCCGTATTTCCTGTTGTAGTTGGACTACTTAAACTACCTGTCATGGCAATACCTGCAGAAAGTGATCCACCGGTAACAGAGCCAATATCGATGGTGCAATTTTGAATGGTATTAAAATTGGCAGCAGCCGTTAAAATAACACCTATCCCCTGACTCGCATTTAAACTTACTATTCTTAAATTATTAATCGTACAATAGTCTGTTCCTACCAAGTTAAAAATACCCAAACTAGCACTACTTGTATTATTAAATTGAAGCGTTGCTCCATTTCCATTAATAGTAACTGTATTAGTAGCGCTTGTTCCTGGGAACTGTGTAAACATAACTTGTTCTGTATATGGTCCACTTCCCGTAGTCACGTTTGCAGTAACCGCACCACCTAATCCACCAACTTGAAGTAAGGTAGCAAAATCTGTAAAATTAGTAAATACACCAACACCAGGTGTTGCAGCATTGTTAATGGTTATTACTCCAGACACACTCGAGGCGGTAATTCCAGATGCTTCATTATTAGCAGCATTTGGATCTGTTAAACCATTTGGATTACTGATGGTAGCTACGATGCGATATAAGGTATTTGAAGCAATGGCAATTGAATCTAAGAATATATTATTACTTACCATTCCACCATATAAACTATCAGTAAAACTTACTGGCGTTTGAGCCACACCGTTTAATGTCCAATTAATGGTAGCGCTGGTAATCACATTTTGTCCTGCATTCCTTATTTTTACAAATACTGCTTTATTACCTGCAGCATAAGGAGCAGCAGGCATCACTATTTGATCCATGGCAGCATCCAAAGCAATTGGGCTAGCTTCCACTGCCCCAATATCCATTGGCAAGGCGCGTGGCGCACCTGTTACATCAAAAGGCACTGTGGCAATTACATTGGCTCCAGAGGCATTGTAAGCCCCATCTTGTGGAGAAAAATTAGCCGTACTAGCATTTATATAGTTTGGCGAAAATGAAACACTTTGTTGATCAAATGCAGGAAAAGCTGTTTTCCATGATGCTAAAGAAGCATAATCTACCCCTAAATAATTTACTACATTATAAGCAGATGAACTACTAAAATAGGCATTATTATTAATGGTAGCGCCAGTAGCCCAAGAACCTGTTGTAAACAAGGCATGTTTAGCGCCAGTTCCACCTTTGGTGATGGTAATAATATTATTTCTGAAATCAAGAAAACTAGAGGTAGATGTGCCACCTGTCCAATATAAACCTTGCGTTGGATTTGTGCTGGTAGAAGCAGCATAATCAAAATTGAAAGTATTATTATAAATACGGTGGTTAAAGCTTGTTAGAAAATAAAATCCAAACTGTTGACCATTTCCATTTAAGTTATAGGCTAAATTATTGGTAAAAATGCAAGGCTCTGCACTAGATCCAGAATAATTAATTCCATAAAACAAAAACATTTGAGTAGTTGTAGTTGGAGAACCTCCAAACAAATTGGTAATAATATTTGCATCAAAGGTGTCTAAACGAGCAGTACTGTTCAAATAAAAAGCATAGGTAGTAGTAAATGAGGTTTTGGTTGGGCGCGTAATGGTATTCCCACGAAAAACAGTTCTATTTCCAAATTGCCAATTTACACCTGCATAAAAGAAGTTTTCAATTCTATTATATAAAAACCTATTGTTAGACCAGGTGGTACCGGAAGCTTGCGGATATCCAACGATACCGTAATACATACCCGATGAAGTTGGGTGACCCTTAATAGTATTATATTCAATCGTATTGAACCTACCATTAGCACCACTGGTATTATTAGAAGAAGTACTATTAGAAAAAACAACTCCCGCCGAATTATTTGCAGTAGATGAAGTAACCGTTGAGATATCTATTACAGACCTGCGAATTACATTGGAATCTGCATTTTGAAAGAAATGAACCCCCCAACCAAAATTTGCATTTGTGGTTCTAATGTTTAAACTATCAATGGTAATATGTTTAGCACCTTGAAGCCTAACTACAGAAATATTATTGGCATCACAATTAAATTGCAAGGTAGCTCCACCTCCAAAAAATTTAATGGTATTAATAGCTGAAGCACCCGGAATAGCAGGGATAATTAAATTTTCATTATAAATACCTGGTGTAACATTGATTTCTACCGGACCAGAAACACCACAAGCGATTAATGCAGAATCTGCTGAACCAAATCTAGTAAAATTATTAATGGCAGTACCCGTTGGATTAATTGTATAGGTTCCAGATAATGGGGCAGAACAATAGGTTACCATTGTTCTACAAATGGTATCATTGGCAGGGGTATTATTACCCAGGAAATTAGGATTATCTGTCCATGTGCGCAAACTGTAGCTACCTGTAGTTGGCAAAGAAACTTGTGTTGTAAAAGTAGCTGTATAGGTAGCTCCAGGAGCTATAGACAATGAACTTAAAGATTGAAATACAGGAGTATTATTATTTAATTGATAATAGATATCTACACTAGTTATGGTGGTGGTAGAAATATTTGTAAAATTAAATGCAACGGTATTATTACCAACCAAAGGTGCAGCTGGAGCCGTAATTTTACCAGACATTAAATCTGGTGTACTTGCTGGTACTAATAAGGTATAATCTTCATATTCTGCAGAATAGGTTAAAGGACCACAAGGTTGTGGAATTAAGCCTTGGCCATCACTGGCTACACGAATGCGATAAACACCAGCTGTTAAAGTAGTTGGCAAAACAAAACTTCCACTTACATCGGTGTTAACTACCGTTAAATTTGGTGAAGTAAAAACCAATTCGGGAGCAGTGGTGGCAAAAGTTCCATTATTATCGTAATCTAGGTAAATTCTAAATAAAGTTTGATTACTATTACCTCCTCGAACAATAAAATAAACAGAATCTCCTGCAGCTGCACGAACTATCTGACTGGTATAATCAAAATAAATTTGAGTACCCTGCCCTGCTGTAGTAATGTTGTTAATTTGGTTTGGAGTAACAGAAGTACCTAAATTAACACGTTGTATCCCCATCCCATAATTTGCATTATTGGCAGCAGTGATAGCAGTACAATAATTGGGCGTGGAATAACATTGCGCATAGGAGTCTTGTATGCAGAACAGCATCATAGACACCAAAAAAACTGAAGCTTTAAATGGTAGAAACTTTTTCATAATATTTGGATTTGTTTGTTTGTTTTTACAAAAAATGAGGCATTTTGCATATCATTTTATAAATTCAAATAATAAAAAAAATTAATCATTTACAAGAATTAAAAAAGAAACCCCGCCTTTTTGGGGCGGGGCTATCTAAAAATTAAGAAAAATTTAAGAGTTTCGCTTATCCAAGAACTCTTTTCAAATCTTGTAATATATCTTCTATGTCTTCAACCCCAACACTTAATCTCAATAAATTATCAACTACACCTGCTTTTTCTCTTTCTTCCTTTGGAATAGAAGCATGGGTCATGGTGGCCGGATGATTAATTAAACTCTCTACGCCTCCTAGGCTTTCTGCCAATGTAAAAACTTCAAATCCGGAGGCAATATCAAATGTTTTATGCAAATCTGCATTTTTAAGTACAATTGAAATCATCCCTCCAAAATCGCGCATTTGATTTTTGGCAATTTCATGATTGGGATGTTCTATAAACCCTGGCCAATAAACCTTTTCAATAGCAGGATGATCTTTTAAAAACAAAGCTACTTGTTTACCATTTTCGCAATGAGCTTTCATACGTAAATGCAAGGTTTTTAGACCACGTAACACTAAAAAACTGTCCATTGGCCCTGGTGTGGCACCGCAAGAATTATGAATAAAAGACAATTGTTCATACAATTTATCATCACTGGTTAATAATGCACCCATCACTACATCGCTATGACCACCAAGGTATTTAGTTACACTATGCATGACTATATCTGCACCTAAATCTAGTGGATTTTGTAAGTACGGAGAAGCAAATGTATTATCTACTGCAAACGTAATGTGATGCGTTTTAGCAATGGCAGCACAAGAGGCAATATCTACAATTTGCATGGTTGGGTTGGTAGGTGTTTCGACCCAAAGCAACTTGGTATGTTCATTGACATAAGGAATAATATTTTCAGGATTACTTAAATCAATAAAATGGAACTTGATTCCATAATTAGCAAATACCTTTGTAAACATGCGATAGGTTCCGCCATATAAATCATTTCCCGTAATCACTTCATCACCAGGCTTAAGCATTTTCACAACGGCATCAGTTGCCCCCATCCCACTGCTAAAACACAAGCCATATTTAGCATTTTCCAATGAGGCCAAACACTTTTCTAATGCAGAACGAGTTGGATTTTTACCTCTGGCATAGGCATAACCTTTATGTTTACCCGGACTTTCTTGCCAATAAGTACTTGTTTGATAGATTGGCGTCATAACCGCCCCAGTGGTAGGATCAGGCTCTTGACCTGCATGTATGGCTCGGGTACCAAATTTAAATGCTGAGTGATTCATTTTTACTTAAATTATTTGTTTGCGAATTTACGCTTCAAAACTTAAATAGAATAGCATTAATCACTTAAAGATATTTCAAACGGAAAAAATTTGCATTTTTAGGGAATAAACTTATTTTCACTCCCTAATTGAAACAAATAATATGCCTACACAATTTATTAGCAAAATGAATAAAACCGAGGCTGGATTCCATATACTTATGATGTTGAGTTTAGTGGATGGTAGCATTCAAAGTTCTGAAAGCTCTGTCATTTTGAATTTTCTTGAAGAAAACTTTAATGAACCAATTGAAATTATAAAAGAACAAGCATTCATTAGAGCTTGCCCAGCAGAGGAAAGATTGCAACACTTTACTGAATCTGCCCAACAATTGTATGCTATTTCAAGTCAGGAAGATCGTGACAAGTTCATTGCCTTTGCCATGCAAGTGGTAATGGCCGATAAAAAAATGGAAAATGAAGAAAATGCATACATCAATGCATTATTTGATTGTTGGGGATTAGATTAATTCCCTCCCCCTTTTACTGCTTTATCTTTTATCAGTTTTAAGGCTTTTAGGTCTTTGGCGTTGCATTTACAATTTGCCGGACTGCTGCTTGTAAAATACATCAGTTCACTGTTTGCTGCACTTACCACAAGTTTGTTACAGAACTTCTCATCTTTGGAATAATAAAAGTAGGCAAACCCATTATCTTGCCATTTTATCACTTTTTTAATTTCATCGCCATCAACTTCCTCAACATCGCCATCAAATAAATTCATGGCATCTTCTTTTCCCTTTAATTCTAACTGTTTATCTTCAATTAATAATTTTTTATCTACCAACTGAATTTTATCTGATGGATAATTACTCATCATGTTGCTTGCACTTAATTCACTATTTTTTTCTATCTGAATGGCTGCATTAAAATAGTTGTTTAATAATTGAACAGCACGTGTAGACTCGGCAGCCCAATCATTGGTGTCAATTTGATTGCTACAAAAACCATAAGCCAATAAATTATCTGCTTGAACCCTACGGCTAAATTTCTTGGTAATCACAAAGGCATTCATATCCTCCTCTGAGCTGCATACTTTAGCTTTAATTTTTGAACCTTTAGATTTACTAAAATAAAGAAAAGCATAATCGCCTTTTTTATAATTAGCAATTTCATAGTCTTGTGCAAATTCAAAACCTGTAAAAGACCAATACCTTTCTACTGCTGCAATGATTGAAGCGCTATATGCACTATCCTCAAATAATACTACTACCAAACGGGTATCTTTGAATTTTTCGAGATCTTCCTTCTTTTTGAAATTTCCAAATTGGGCAAAAGAAACGAGGTAGGCTAGTAAGAAAACATTCAATAAGAGTAATCTTTTCATTATTTGATTGGTTTAAGTTTTGTGCAATTTGCCAAATAAATGGATAAAAAAAAAGCGATTTGAGATCAAATCGCTTTTTGGTAAACAAATAAATATTATTAAGCTACTTCTTTTTCAATGGCATATCCATACATGGCGCCATAGGAAGCTAAGGCATCACGAAGTTGTCTGCGAGCAACAAAAATTCTGGTTTTCACAGTACCTATCGGAATATTTAATATCTCTGCAATTTCATGGTATTTAAACCCTTTCACGTTCATGGTAAATGGCTTTTGAAGATTAACTGGCAATTCGCCAATAGCCGATTCAATATCTTTTCTAAGAAAACCTTGTTCTCCTTCATTTTTTACCAACGGAGCAACACTGTCTAAATAAAAATCATTGTCTGTTTGATCTATAAAGGTATTTCGCTTTACCATTCTGCGATAGTTATTAATAAAGGTATTCTTCATGATGGTATAAAGCCATCCTTTTAAATTGGTACCATTTTCAAACTTATCTTGATAGGTATATGCTTTTAGCATGGTTTCCTGCACAAGATCATTTGTATCTTCTACGTTGCGGGTTAATTGATAAGCATAATGCCTTAATGGCTTTGCTTCTTTCTGAACCATCTTTTTAAAATCTATAGAAGTCATTTTGTTTAAATTTTATTTGTTATTGTTAAACAAATGTATGGAGAAGCCAATCAAGTTTGCAAATAATTTTGTTTAATAATTGTCAATATTTGTTCAACAAAAATTAAATACCTAATTTTCAACATTTTAAAATTGTAACTGACCCTAAATTTAACACAACTAGGATTAAAATACCTCCTATTTTAAGTCTATTTTAAAGCTAAACTGACAAATAGCACCCTTACAAGGCTTAAAAACATGAAATAAATTTTATACTAAATAAAACTTTTGTTAAGCTTTTGCCTTATTAGTTTAAACAACAGTAAAAATAAATAATAAGGATTATACATAGCTTTTAATAATATAAAGTTAAGTTTGTAAGTAGCATGGAGATAACAGTATCAAGAAAAGCACACTTTAATGCAGCACACAGATTACATGTTGCACAATGGAGTGATGAAGAGAATAAAAGATTTTTTGGACATTGCAATAATCCAAATTTTCATGGGCATAATTATGAACTGATAGTTAGTATTACTGGCGAAATTGATCCCATATCAGGATATTTTATAGACATGAAGTGGTTGAGCAATTTAATTAAATTAGAAATTGAAGACAGATTCGACCACAAGAATTTGAATTTAGATTGTGAAGAGTTTAAAACACTCAACCCAAGTACAGAAAATTTAGCGGTAGTCATTTGGCAACTATTAAGAAGTAAATTAAACAATATTAAACATCTGAAAGTAATATTATATGAAACAGAAAGAAACTTCGTTGAATACAACGGAAATTAAGAACATGCATGCCGAAGAAATCGGTGAAAATCATGTAGGTTTTTCAATGGAAACACCCATTCGCGAAGATGCTTTTGCCTTGGATGATGAGTTGAAAATAGAACTCATTGGGAAACATTTTAAAGAAATCATGCTTATTTTAGGCCTTGATTTAAATGATGATTCTTTAAGTGGAACGCCGCACCGTGTAGCTAAAATGTATGTAACAGAAATGTTCAAAGGATTAAATCCTAAAAACATACCTGAAGCCAAATTATTTGAAAATAAATATCAGTATAAAAACATGCTGATAGAAAAAAACATTTCATTCCATAGCGTTTGCGAACATCATTTTGTTCCCATTATAGGTAAGGCACATGTGGCATACATTCCGAATGGAAAAGTAGTTGGTTTATCTAAGTTAAACAGAATTGTGAGGTACTTTGCACAAAGACCGCAAGTGCAAGAGCGCATGACCGTGCAAATTGTAAATATGTTAAAAGAAGCTTTAGCCACAGAAGACGTAGCTGTAATTATAGAAGCAGATCATATGTGCGTGGCAATGCGAGGCGTTCAAGACATCACAAGCAGTACCATTACCTCTGAATTTAGTGGTAAATTTTTGGATGGAAAAAACCGGGAAGAACTTTTACGATTAATTAAGTTGGAAAGTTAATTCTAATCTTTAGATGAATTAAAAATTTCACCATTGATTATAACCTGGGCAATTTGATCAACTCCAAAATAGTAGGGCATAATTGCTAAGGAAGACATTGGTTTAGTTATCATTATATTGGCTCTTTTACCTCTGGTAATGGAGCCAATTTCATTACTAAGTTCGAGTGCATAAGCTCCGTTTATGGTGCTTGCATTAATAGCCTCTTCTGGAGTCAATTTCATTTGGGAACATGCCAATGCGATAACAAATCCCATCCTCCCGTTTGGCGTGCTTCCAGGGTTAAAATCACTGGCTAAACAAACAGGCAAACCGGCATCTATCATTTTTCTTACTGGCGCGTATGGTATTCCAAGAAAAAATGAACACCCTGGTAAGGCAACAGGCATGGTTTCACTTTGCAACAAACAGCTTATCTCAGCATCGCCCGTATATTCTAAATGATCTACACTTAAGGCATGGTTTCTGACAGCCGTTTGAACCCCACCTGTATAGCCTAATTCATTGCCATGAATTTTTGCTTTTAATCCATATATTTTAGCAGCTTCCAATAAAGTATCCGTTTCTGATGGAGTAAAAAAACCTTGATCACAAAACACATCCATGTAATCTGCCAATTGCTCTGATGCCACAGCTGGCAACATGTGTTCTATGATCAATTGAATATATGCTTCTCTATTCTCTTTATAATTGGCCGGAATAGCGTGTGCCCCCAAAAACGTTGCCTTTATGGGAATTGGACTAATCTCCTTTAAACGCTTAATAACCCGAAGCATTTTAATTTCATCTTGAACAGTTAAGCCATATCCACTTTTAATTTCAATCGCACCAGTTCCAAAGGCAATTAACTCCCATAATCGCTGTTTTGCTTGCAAAAATAAATCCTCTTCACTCATTGCTTGTAAACGCTTTGCAGAATTAAGAATTCCTCCACCAGACTCTGCAATTTCTTCATAAGTTTTGCCCTTAATGCGCATCACAAATTCTTCCTCTCTGGTTTTTGCAAAAACAATATGGGTATGTGAATCCACAAAACAAGGCAATACAAAACAATCCTTTGCAGAAATTTGAGTATATTCCATTGGATCAAACCTAGAGATATCTAATTTAGACATTGCACCGTAATCACATATTAATCCGTTTTCAAGCCACAACCAAGCATTATCAATGGCATACAAATGCGCCATTTCTTTTCCAGATAATTTTAAGGCCCCAGTTTCTATGATACCCGCCAAAGACTTAATTTCAGTTACTAATAAGTTTGCCATGCCTCAAAATAAGGTAAAAGATAATAGACAGACAAATAATACCATTTGTAAAGAAATAACTAGCTTATAAAAAAAATGAAAAATATTTTGTCATATTCGCTTGTCAAAATACCTACAAAACATGTTTAGAATATATTTTATTTTTATTCTTTTTTTCATACAAATTCATGCAATTTGCCAAGCACAAATACCCAAAACATACAGCAGCGGTGAAATTGAAACTGAGTTTAAAAAACTAGCCAATAACGTTTCTGTTTTATACATAGCGGCTCATCCAGACGATGAAAATACCCGATTAATTTCGTGGCTCGTAAATGAAAAATGCGTAAGAACTGCCTACCTAAGTTTAACACGTGGCGATGGTGGCCAAAATCTGATTGGGTCTGAACAAGGCATTGAATTAGGAGTCATTAGAACCCAGGAACTGCTTGCTGCAAGAAAAGTAGATGGAGCAGAACAATTTTTTACCCGAGCCTATGATTTTGGATATAGTAAAAGTCCGGAAGAAACATTTAACAAATGGAACCGAGAGGAAATATTAGAAGATGTAGTTTATGTGATCAGAAAATTTAGACCAGATATTATCATTACCCGATTTGCAACAGATGGCAGTGGAGGGCATGGGCATCATACTGCCTCAGCAATATTAGCAGAGGAAGCATTTGATGCAGCAGGAGACCCAGCTAGATTTCCTAAACAACTAAAAACAGTTAATAGTTGGCAACCCAAAAGATTATTATATAATAGCGCAGCCAGGTTTTGGAATCCAAATGCAGACATGAGTCAATTTATCTCAGAAAATGTAGGAGGATTTAACCAAGCTCTTGGGAAAAGTTATGGTGAAATTTCTGCTGAGAGCAGAAGCATGCATAAAAGTCAGGGATTTGGCAGTGCCAAACAAAGGGGTGAAATTTTTGAATACTTCAAACCAATCAAAGGAGATACAAGCCATTTAAAAAGTTTATTTCAAGGCATCCAAGCAAGTGGAAGTAATGTTTCTATTGCAAAAAAGAGAAAGCAACTGATATTGGCAGCTGCAAAAGATTATAAAAATAATAATATACTGGCATGTAATAAAAAACTTTTGAAAGCACTAGCCTTACAAGCTAAATGCAGAGAGGAAGACTACGACTATAAATACCATCAAATATTGGAGACCATTTTTCGAGTAAATGGAGTTTATATAGAGGCAGTGGCTGAAAACAATGCTATTTTTTCTGTTGGAGATTCACTTAAAATTAATGTGAATAGTATAAATCGCTCAAAAACACCCATCCATTTGCACCAAGTTAGCCTGAAACAATTTGGTTCAGGCCAGAGTTGCCAAAACATACTCTTGACAGAAAATATTGAAAGAAATTTAATCCAAAATAAACCTATTTCAAGTGTTTTTGCCGCTGCTGTTTGCCAAGAAGCAAGTATATCTGAAATGTATTGGCTGAACCAAGAAATTAAAGAAAATAAATTTGACATACAACAAACAGAGCTAGACATGCCATACCAATTAAAATCTGGCTTTGAAGTTCATTTTATGTTAAGTATCCTAAATCAAAAATTAACTTACAAAGTACCTGTTATATACAAATATACAAATCCGGAAAAAGGAGAACTTTACAGAAATTTAATGATCACACCACCTGCCATGATCAATCTATTAAATCCTAATTTAGTATGCAATGATACCTTAACCAAGACCATTAAAGTTACTGTAAAATCTGGAAAAGACAAGGTAATTGGAGTTTTACGCGCCAAACACAATGGGATATGGAAAGTTACCTCAGAAAAGGCAAGCAAAACAGACTCTTTTAGCTGTGAAATACCCTTTGAAATTGATAAAAAATTCATAGAAAAAGAATTGGTTTTTACTGTTAAAGGTCCAAAAGGCAGCAACATAAGTTATCTTAATTTTGAAGTGATTGTAAATAATAAATCTTACTCAAAGGGCTTTCAAGAAATTAGTTACGATCATATTCCCACGCAAGTTTTATTCCCAAGAGCAGAAATTAAATTAGTAAAGTTAGATGCCCAGAGAAAAGTAAATAAAATTGGTTATATACCCGGAGCTGGAGACGAGATCGTATCAGGATTAAAGCAAATGGGTTATGACATTGTTACCGTTACTGATGAGCAAATCTCTGTGGGGAATTTAAACGAATTTGAAACCATCATTACGGGAGTTAGGGCATACAATACCAATGAAAAACTGAGCATATTTAAGCAGAAGTTAATGCAATTTGTAGCCAATGGTGGAAATCTAATTATTCAATACAATACCAATAGTTTTGCCGGTCCATTTAAAGGAGATATTGGGCCTTATCCATTTAAAATTACGCGTGAAAGAATTACTGATGAAAATGCCAAAGTGAATTTTGAAAATCCCGAACACTTGGTTTTAAACAAACCCAACAAAATAAGTGAAATAGATTTTGAAGGATGGGTTCAAGAAAGAAGCATTTACCAAGCTGGAGAAATAGATAGTAGGTATGAAAATATTTTGAGCATGGCCGATCCAAATGCTAAACCAAGTGCTGGAAGTTTAATCATTGGAAAGTATGGAAAAGGCAACTTTATCTATACTGGTTTAGTTTTCTTTAGAGAAATTCCTGCGGGTGTTCCAGGAGCATATAGATTACTCGTAAATCTAATTGAATTAGGCAAATAAGAGTATAAACAAACAGTTATGGGAAATTTTGCCTAATTTTGTAGGTTCAAAAACTAGAAAATGGGCAATATCGTTGCAATTGTTGGCAGGCCAAATGTAGGAAAATCAACCTTATTTAATCGATTAATGGGCGAATTCAAGGCCATTGTAGACGATTTTAG
This sequence comes from Bacteroidota bacterium, assembly GCA_947459415.1. Taxonomy (GTDB): domain Bacteria; phylum Bacteroidota; class Bacteroidia; order UKL13-3; family UKL13-3; genus B1. The sequence goes on along the minus strand of CANHDN010000014.1, from coordinate 18,226 downwards.
CGGGGTAACCAGAGATCGTCATTATGGAAAAGCAGAATGGCAAAATAGAGAATTTGTATTAATTGATACTGGCGGATACGTGCACAACAGCACCGATATATTTGAAACAGCCATTCGCGATCAGGTGAAAATTGCCATAGATGAGGCAGATGTAATCTTATTTATGGTTGATGTTCAAACAGGCATTACAGATTTAGATGCTGCCTTCGCAAATTTACTGCGCAGAAGTAAAAAGCCAACCTTAGTGGTGGTAAATAAATGTGACACCTTTGAAAAAGAACATGATTCATATGAATTTTACAGCCTAGGATTTGATAATTTATTCTGTATATCATCTGGAAGTGGCAGCGGAACTGGAGATTTATTAGATGAAATTGTATCTTTAATTCCGCCGGAAGATTTAGTTATAACAGAGGATGCAGAAGAAATTCCAAAAATTGCTGTAGTAGGTAGACCCAATGTAGGCAAATCATCACTGGTAAATGCATTGCTCGGAGAAGAAAGAAATATTGTTACAGATATTGCTGGAACTACCCGAGATACCATCAATTCACATTATAAATTTTACGGAAAAGAATTTTTATTAGTAGATACAGCAGGAATTAGAAGGAAGAAAAAAGTTAACGAAGACATTGAATTCTACTCGGTAATGCGCTCGCTAAGAGCCTTAGAAAATTGTGATATTGCCATCTTAGTATTAGATGCACAATTAGGATTAGATCAACAAGATTTAAATCTGGTAAGTTTGGCAGTTAAAAATGGGAAAGGTTTGGTAATACTTGTAAATAAGTGGGACCTAATGGCAAAAGAAACCAACACAGCGCGGAACTTTGAACTTCAGATAAAGGAAAAATTACAACCTTTTGATGATGTACCCATTATTTTCACCTCTGCCCTAGAAAAACAAAGGATTCATAGAGCTGTAGAGGTTGCCATGGAGGTTTTTGAAAATAGAACCCGCAGAATTACAACTTCCAAGTTAAATGAATTTGTTGAACGCATTGTTTCTGCCTATCCGCCACCCTCTGTGAAAGGCAAATTTATTAGTATCAAATACGCTACCCAATTGCCAGGAAAAAGTCCAAAATTTGTGTTTTTCTGCAATTTGCCCCAATATGTAAGCGATAGCTACAAAAGATATATTGAGAATAAAATTCGAGAGGAGTACGACTTTTCAGGAGTTCCAATCACCATTTATTTTAGAAAAAAGTAAAAAAACTTGTATTTGTGAAAAATCCTTGTAAATTTGCAAACGATTTTAGAAAATAACAATTTAAAACCAAGTAAAATGAAAAAAGTATTATCAATCCTTGCCGCTTCTGCTATGTTGGCTATCGTAGCTTGTGGTCCTTCTGCTGAAGAAAAAAAGAAAGCTGAAGAAAAAAGAGTTCAAGATTCTATCGAAGCTGCACAACGTAACGCAGATTCTTTAGCTGCTTTAGAAGCTTCTATGGTACAAGACACAACTGCAGTTGCTGCTGAAGCTGCTCCTGCTGCTGAGACTGCACCTGCTGCTGAAACTAAGTAATTCTTAGCTCAACAGAAATTAAAAAAAGAGTTCCGATCAATCGGAACTCTTTTTTTTTAATCTTTTTCACAAAAAATATTTGTCATCCCAAAAATTATACATATTTTCGCAGTCCTAAAAAATTAAGGCAATGGCTCAACCAACATTTAACCCATCGATAAAAAAGCGTAAGAACAAACATGGCTTCCGCGAGAGAATGGCTAGCGCGTCTGGCAGAAAAGTAATTAAAGCCCGTAGAGCACGTGGTCGTAAAAAATTAACTGTTTCTGACGAAAAACGTCATAAGCATTAAGAAAATACTGCCTATCTTCCAATAAGGCATTCAAATTCTTAAAACAAATTTCCCGAACAGGTAAACTGGTGCGGGATTTTTTATTTATACTGTTTGAAAACAAAGAAAATTGAGACAAACACTGAGTAAATCTGAACGCTTGAATAAAAAGATTTTAATAGATTCTTTATTCACCAAACAATGTCCAGCCTTTTTATTGCATGGTTTCAGACTTTCATTTCAAACCCTAGAATTACCTCAAGAATCTTTTAGCGCAGTTATATTTATAAGCTCAAAAAAGAAACTTAAAAAAGCAGTTGATAGAAATCATAGAAAACGCCTGCTTAAAGAATTATACCGACTCAATAAAGAGCCCTTAGTACAATTTTTAGAAGAAAATCAAACTCCCATTGCACTTTCAATTAATTGGGTGAGTGCAGAGAGTTTAGATTTCCATAAACATGAGCCATTTTTTATCAAAGCCATCCAAAGATTAATCAGTGAACTTAAAAAAAATCTTAAGCCTACCCTTCATTTGGCTGATTAAATTTTACCAATTAGCACTTTCGCCCCTGCTACCAAATGCATGCAGGTATACTCCTACATGCAGTGCTTACAGCATACAAGCATTTCAAAAATATGGACCCATTATAGGATTTTGGTATAGTATTAAAAGAATTTCTCGCTGTCATCCATGGGGCAGCCATGGACACGACCCATTACCATAATTTGAATAACTGCCGATTCGAATCCAGCAAAAATTTTTAGCAGATAATTACGTTTTAAATTTTAAAGCTTAATTTGAACCCGAAATGAAAATGTTTGTAAAAAAATTCCGCTGGTATATTCTACTATCGCTTACCATCATAGGTTTATTCTCCTTTAAAATTGGCGATAATTATTTTGAAATTGCCAAAAACCTAGAATTGTATGCCTCTGTGTTCAGAGAAATAAATACCTATTACGTAGATGGAATTGATGCAGGCAAGTTAAACAAAAAAGCGATTGATGAAATGCTTAAAACCTTAGACCCTTACACCAATTTTATCAGTGAGGCCGAGGCAGAAGATTTTAGATATCAAATGACAGGGCAATATGGAGGCGTAGGCTCACAAATTGGCCAAAAAGACGATTATGTTGTGATAACAGACCCCTACGAAGGCTACCCAGCCTATAAGGCAGACTTGCGTGCTGGAGATATCATTATCCAAGTAGATGGAAAAGATATTAAGGGTAAAAGCACCTCAGATGTGAGCAAACTCTTAAAAGGGCAAGCAGGAACTGCTTTAAAACTAATCATAAAACGCAATGGGCAAGAACTACAAAAAACAATTGTAAGAGAAGAAATAAAGGTTAAAAATGTACCCTATTATGGCTTAATTAATCCAGAAACCGGATATATTAAACTCACTGGCTTCACCCAAGAAGCTAGCAAGGAGGTGCGTGATGCTTTGGTTTCACTCAAAAAACAGGGGATCAAACAACTTGTTTTAGACCTTCGTGGCAATCCGGGTGGTTTACTAAATGAAGCAGTTAATATTGTAAATGTATTTATTCCGCAAGGACAACAAGTAGTTTATACCAGAGGAAAGGTAAGTGAATGGGATAAAAGCTATGAAACTACGATGGGTGCAACAGATCCAGTAATCCCAATTGCTGTGCTTGTAAATAGAGGATCTGCATCGGCCTCAGAAATTGTATCTGGAACCATTCAAGACCTAGATAGAGGAATTGTAATTGGGCAAAGAAGCTTTGGAAAAGGGCTAGTGCAAAGTACACGCCCGCTGAGCTATAACACGCAAATTAAAATAACCACCGCCAAGTATTATACTCCCAGCGGAAGGTGTATTCAGGCATTAGATTACAGCCATAGAAATGATGATGGCAGCGTGGGTGCAGTGCCAGACTCACTTAAAAAAGAGTTTAAAACCAAAAATGGAAGAAAAGTCTATGATGGAGGTGGCGTAGATCCAGACATTAAAGTAGCGCTTAAACCATTTGCTCAAATTACGCAAAGCCTGCTTGCTAAACAGCTTATTTTTGACTTTGCCACCCAATACCGCAACACACACGATAGCATCGGAGAACCTAAACTATTTGCTTTGAATCATTCAGATTTTGAAGCCTTCAAAAAAATGGCTGAATCCCAAGAATTAGATTATAGCACCCAAACAGAAAAAAGTTTAGAAGAGCTCAAGAAAAAAGCTGAGTCAGAAAATTACTTCGATGCCATAAAAGCATCTTATGAAAAAATGAAGTCACAGCTAAAACAAGATAAACAGGCCGACATGGATAAAAACAAGGAAGAAATAATTTCTTTGTTAGAGGAAGAAATTGTTAAACGTTATTATTTCCAAAAAGGAAGAATTGAAGCATCCTTTGCACATGATTTAGAAATTAATGAAGCACTCAAAACACTTCAATCTCCGGAGAGATATAGCGAAATTTTGAGCCCAAACACCAAGCTAAAAAAATAGAATAGTTGGAACCCATAGATTACCTAATACTCTTTATTTTTGGCGGACTTGCAGCATTTTTATCTGGATTTCTAGGAGTTGGAGGAGGTGTAGTGTATATTCCCATCATAGAATATTATTTAAAAAAGTTAGGCATTCATTCAGACATTTTAGTTAAAACTATTTTAGCTAATTCTCTATTTACAATTATTTTTTCGGGCAGTGTATCAAGTTATTATCAATATAAAAACGGCAATTTTTACCCCAAACAAATTATACAAACCGCCTTGCCCGGAATAGTTTCTGCCTTACTCATCACTTATCTTATAAAACATGGGACCTGGTACAATAAAACAGTTTTTAGCTATGTATTTGGAAGCATGCTGCTTCTCATCGTAGCTAAAATGTATTTAACAAAGCCCAAAACAAATTCGAAACATTTGGTTAAAGATAAAGTAATTTATTATGGCAGTACCGGATTCTTAGCTGGAATTGTTACCGCATTTTCTGGCTTGGGTGGGGGCGTGGTTATGACTCCTATTTTTACAGACCTATTTAAACAGCCAATCAAAAAAGCAAGTTCCATTTCCAATGGCGTAATCCCTTTTTTTGCAATTGCCATGGGCATTTACAACCTAACAGATATTCCAGATCAAATAATCAGCCACTATCAAATTGGTTATATTGTATTACCCATTGTAATGCCTCTTATTCTGAGCACTTTTATATTTGCACCGATTGGAGTAAATTTATCTCAAAAGACCTCACATAAAATTATTCGTTTCACGTTTGCAAGTTTTGCATCCATCGTATTTTTTAAGTTAATGTATGAATTATTTATTTAAACTTTTTTGTTTAACTACCCTATTTTATTTTGGTTATAAGCCTGCTCAAGCGCAAAGCTTACCAAAAGCCGAATCCGATATTTTAAAATCTTTGGAACATAATATTTCCTATTTGGCAGATGACCATTTAGAGGGAAGATTAATGGGAAGCAGAGGAGAAAAAATAGCTTATGAGTTTATCGTAGAAAACTTTCAATCTTTAAATATTCTACCCAAGGGTGAGGATGGGTATTTACAAAGTTTTCATTTACATAAAATAGTATGTAAAAAAGGAGAACTCATGATAGAAAATAAGCAAGGGAAACATCATTTCATTCAAATTAATCCGAGTAAAAATTTTCCCCTCGCTATGAGTAAGCCAGGAAAGATATCGGGCAAATGTGTTTGGGTGGGATATGGAATTGAAGCACCAGAACTAGGAATAAATGATTATGCTTCTATTAAAAGCATAAAAGGTAAAATTGTTGTCATGCGTTTGGGTCACCCAGATTTTAATAACCCACATGCTCAACTTGCATCTGTATCTGATATAGAAACTAAAATATCAATTGCCATACAAAAGGGTGCCAGTGGAATTGTGATCGTGAATACGCATGAAGAAATTTTGGAGCCAGATTTTAAACCCATTGTAAAAGCACCTTTTAAAATGGTGCCTATATACTTTTTAGGCAAATCAGCAGCAATTGATTCTGCTCAATTTGTAAATGCAAAAATTAGCATGAATGTTGATACCGCAAGCATTAAACTAGAAGGCCACAATGTCATTGGATTTATCAATCATAAGGCTGCACAAACGGTGGTAATTGGAGCCCATTTTGACCATTTGGGGTATAATGAATTAGGTGGCTCTACTTATCGTAAACAACAAAATGAAAAGCCACAAATACACAATGGGGCAGATGATAATGCCAGCGGAACCGCAGCATTAATTGAATTAGCCGAACTATTACAAAAATCTCCATACCGCAATCATAATTATTTATTTATTGCCTTTAGTGGAGAAGAACAAGGCTTGTTGGGTTCGCATTATTTTGTAGATCACCCAAGCATTCCATTAACACAAATAGACTATATGATAAACATGGATATGGTTGGCCGTTTAGATACGCTTAAAAATAGTTTTTCTATTAGTGGTACAGGAACTTCACCTCGTTGGGATAGCATTTTGCCAGCTATCAGTGTAAACAATTTAAAAGTAAAATACGACCCAAGTGGCACAGGTGCTAGCGACCATACCAGCTTTTACAATGTAGAAATTCCTGTATTACATTTTTTTACTGGTAGCCACAGTGATTACCACAAACCTAGCGATGATTGGGAGTTAATCAATTTGCCAGGAACCTTACAAATAATCAAGTACATATATACCTTGGTTGGCAAATTAGACAAACAACCTAAAATGTTATTTACCAAAACCAAAGAAAACAGCTCAGCAAAGTCTGCATTTAAAGTAACATTAGGCATCATGCCAGATTATCTATTCGAAGGCAAAGGAGTAAAAGTTGATGGCACCACCGATGGGAAACCCGCTGCTATGGCTGGAATTAAAAGAGGTGATATTATTACCAAACTAGACCAATACGCCATACTTAGCATGGATGATTATATGGCCACTTTAGGTAAATTAGAAAAAGGCCTACAAACCAAAGTAACCCTTTTGCGAGAAGGCAAAGAAATGGTTTTGGAAATAAAGTTGTAATTGCACAATTTACACTGTTAACACCTCTACCATAGCATGTACTTTGTACCGGCTTTTGGTTTCAGGATTTTCGCAAAGCACATAGGTTCTTAATAATTTAACACGCATCAGGAGCATAGGATGGGTTTTCATTTTAAAAAGGGCTCCGTCGGGAAGTTGTGATAAAGTTAAAATATCTACTTTACGTTCATCGTATTTACGCAGCACCTGCAACAGCTTTACATCGGCGGCTTGGGTGTATTTGGGGTTTTGCATGTGCTTAGCCAAAGCCGATTTTAAATCGTAAGGAAATAAATCTAAATCGAAGAAAAATCTCATACACCACTTGTACTCCTCTTTCCATTCTGCACCGTGAGGCTCGTGTTTATTACCGTATTTAAGAAAAGCCGTATGGTGTGCCAACTCATGAATAAAGGTAATAAGAAACTCAAATGGACTTAAATTGTGGTTGATGGAGATTCTAGAACCTTGCCCGCTGTGCGGGGTATAATCTCCGTACCTGCCTTTTCTTTCTACTTCTATATGCAGGTGTAGGCGGTATTGCATAATTAGTTCAACGCACAAATTTAGCGCAGCCTCTGGCACATATTTACGCAATGCCTCCTTAAGTTTATCTTTGTGTTCGATGTTTGTATACCTTTATAAACAAGCAAGGGCGGATAAATCCGCCCTTACATTAAAAAAATTTGTTATATTTTTTACAATACTTCACTTACTTCGCTATAGGCTAAATTAAAAGCGTCTGATACGCCCTTGTAAACAACTTTTCCATTTACAACGTTTAAACCTAATCTTAACTCTTCATTGTCTATACATGCTTGCTTCCAACCCTTATTTGCCAATTGCAATGCATAAGGCAAGGTTGCATTGGTAAGAGCCAATGTAGATGTATAAGGCACAGCACCTGGCATATTGGCTACACAATAATGAATAATTCCATCAATTTCATACGTTGGATTTTCATGCGTAGTTGGCTTACAAGTTTCTATACAACCTCCTTGATCTACCGCCACATCTACCAATACAGTACCCGGACGCATTTCTTTTAACATATCGCGGGTAATTAAATGAGGGGCTTTGGCTCCAGGAATTAATACAGCTCCAATAATTAAATCAGCTGTTTTAATAGCTTCGCGAATATTGTATTCGTTTGAATAAACTGTTTTTACATTGGCAGGTAAAATATCATCTAGCTCACGCAAACGTGGGATAGAAATATCCATAATGGTAACATCTGCAGCCATACCAGCAGCCATTTTTGCCGCTTGTGTTCCTACAATACCACCACCTAAAATTAAAACCTGAGCAGGTTTTACACCTGGTACACCACCCAATAAAATTCCTCTTCCACCCATAGGCTTTTCTAGGTATTTAGCACCTTCCTGAATACTCATTCTACCTGCAACCTCACTCATTGGAACCAACAATGGCAACGAACGATCTTTCTTTTCAACTGTTTCGTAGGCCAAGCAAACTGCCTTACGTTCTATCATAGCCATGGTGAGAGGCTCATAGCTGGCAAAGTGAAAATAGGTAAATAACAATTGATTTTCTTTAATCAAAGGATATTCTGAAGCAATTGGCTCTTTTACTTTCACAATCATTTCTGCTGTGGCATATATCTCTTCAATAGTTGGAAGAATAGTTGCACCTGCACTTGAATATTCTTGGTCGCTAAAACCACTGCCTATACCAGCAGTAGATTGAACAAATACTGGATGGCCTGCTTTTACAAAGGCCGAAACACCTGCTGGGGTTAAACCCACGCGGTTTTCATTGTTTTTAATTTCTTTTGGAACGCCAATAATCATAATGGTATTTTAAAATTTGGGTTGGCAAACTTAGGATTTAATTATCAATTCCCAAAAAACTTAATGAGAATTAGCCAAGCAATGGTGTAAGCATTTTTCTATGCTGTCTGCAGGCATCAAAATGGGTTTTTCAGGGAACTTTTGGAGCACAAACAGACAAATATCCATGATATCTTTTTCACTTAGTTTCTCATTTGCGGGCATTTTTTGGTTATACAGATTGCCATTTACAGAAATCTCTCCTTGGATTCCCTTTTTGATGATACAGGGTAAATCATTGGCATTTTGAACCAAATAATCAGATTGCTTTAAGGGAGGAATCAATAAGGCAAGACCACTGCCATCGGCCTGATGACAATTACTGCAATGGGTTTCATATAATTTAGCGCCATTATTAATTTGCTGCATACTCACCAATTCAGCATCTGAACAGGAAAATAAAATACATACCATGAACATGTATAATGCGCGTCTCACTGAATTTCAGATTTAAGAATAAATAAATCTTCCATTAACTGATCCACTTCTTTAGAATCAGTACCATTATAAATACCCCTCACCCTGCTCTTTGGGTCAACCAAAATAAATCCGCCACTGTGAATATAACCACCTGGCTCGGTGCTATCGGGCATGGCTGTTGCATAATAGCCCTTTTCTGCCAACTCATATATTTGTTCTCTGTCTCCCGTTAGAAATTGCCATTGTTTTCCGTCTGAACCTAAACGATTTGCATAATCTTTTAATAATGGAATGCTGTCAAACGCTGGATCTATGGTATGAGATAACAATACAAAACTAGGGTCGCCCTTAATTTTTTCATATACACGTAGCATTTCCCTTTTCATAATGGGGCAAATGGTAGGACAAGAAGTAAAAAAGAAATCAGCTACATATATTTTCCCTTTAACCAAAGATTCAGTGACTGTATCAGCATCTTGGTTCAATAAAGAAAAGGTTGGAACTGTAGCATATACAGTATCTATCAGTGTTTCTCCATTCACAACACGACTTGTAAGCGACCTCTCACCAAGTATTGGAAGTGATTTATTTTGCTTACAAGCTATGAATAATAAAAGGCTCGTTAAATAAATTAAATGTTTCATGGCTGCATGTTATTTAAAGTAGAATCTGCCAGGCGTATGCTCTCATAAATAGCATTGCTTATTCTCGTAATTTCTGTTTCTTGTGCTATGAGGTAGGCAATTGCGGTATCGCTTTTCATGGGTATTTGATACGAACGCATCCAGTTCATCATATCGGCATCAGCTTTGGTAAGAGCAAAAGAAACTTGTTGCAAATGTGCTAGTTGATTTGGCAAGGCAAAGGAATCGATTGTATGCTGAATGCGCTTGCGAAGACTAAGCACTTTAGATATGTTAGGCATTACTTCATCATGCAGATGCATAATGAGAGAATCTCTACTTTCTATTTCAGCAATTTGAGCATCAAGTTTTGGTTCAGCACAGGCAAAAAATAAAGATAAAACCAAGACTGCATAGTGGTAAAAACGCATGAATTAAAATTTGAAGCAAAGGTCTAAAAAAAATTGATTTTAACTAAGATAAAGCCTTAGGAAATGTAAAATAAAAACTAGAACCCTTACCCTTCTCGCTTTCAACCCAAATGCTGCCACCATTTTTCTCTACAAATTCTTTGCATAGTAAAAGTCCCAATCCAGTCCCCTTCTCGTTAGCAGTACCTTGGGTGCTTACATTGGCATGTGCAGTAAATAGGGTTTGTCTGTGCTCTTCAGAAATCCCAACCCCATTATCTATGACAATGATTTGATGAAAATCTGCCTCCTCCTGAGATAATATGCTAACAAATCCACCCTCGCTAGTAAACTTAATTGCATTGGAAAGGAGGTTCCTAATGATTAAATTTACCATGTTCTCATCAGCTACAATACAGGCATCTAAATCTGTATCATTGGTTAATTGAATTTGTTTCTGAAAAGCCATACTGCTCAACATCTGACAATTTAATTCGGCCAAATGATGCACACTAACCCTTTTTGGCTCCACCTGTATTCCTTTAATTTGACCCGATGCCCAAACTAACAAATTCTCTAATAAATCTATGGTATTCTGAACCGATGCAGCAACCTGCTTACTCATTTCAGAAGTGCTTTCTTTATATGATGGAGAAGAAACTAGATCAAAATAGAGTTTCATGGTAGTAAGATTATTTCTTAAATCATGAGATATAATAGAAAAGAATCGATCCTTCACCTGATTCAATTGATCTAATTGAGCTCTTTGACTTTCAATTTCAGTATTTTTAATAGCCAAATCTGCCATTCCTGATGTAAGCTTTTTATTGATAATTCTATTCTGGGTGATAAAGAAAATAAACACCAATATGAGTAAAGCCATGAGCACAGAAAGTGCAAGAAAAAAGTTTTTCTCTTGCTTGGTTTGTTGTAAATCTAAGGCTCTTAATTTTTGTTCTTTACCCATTAATTCTATTTGGGCTTGTTTTTTTTCTGTCTCAAATAGCAATTGTAAATCTGCCGTTTGTTTTAAAATGGAATCATTAAACAATGAGTCCTTAATTTCTGAACTCAAAGAGCGAAATGCCTTTGAAGTACCCGGATCATTTAAACCTTTATATAATTCAGATAAACCTTGATAGGCCTCCTCTAACTCAATTTTTAGACCAGCTGGTTTTGCCAGCGCAATTGCTTTTCTATAATTCAAATTTGCCTTTTCATAATCTTTTAAATCGGCATATAATTTTGCCATACCATTTAAGCTACTTACTTCTAATGGCACAATATGCATGGGTGCTACCAATTGATACGCTACCATATAATTATTTAAAGCCACCATTTTATTGCCTTCAGCAACAAAAACAGCAGCCATGTTTATGAGTGCCGCAGCCTGACCTGGTTTATTATTTAATTCTTTATAAATGCGCTCTGCCTTTTTATAATAGTCTACCGCTTTTCTATATTGATTTTGCCTGGCATACATTGCTCCCACCTGCTCATAAATATTTAGCAACCTAAATTTATCATTTTGTTTTTCGAAAAGGGTCAGTGCTTTTAAATTGTATTCTATGGATTTAGAAAAATTATTCTGCTTGTTATACAAATCTGCCAATGCCATGTAGGTATTAAGACTGTTGGGTAAATCTACACGTGATTCAAAAAAGCGCAGAGATTCTAAATACTTTTCAAGGGCTTTGGTAAAATCTCCTTGGGCATGAAAAATGCTAGCTAGTTGATACGTTAATTCTGCTTTTTTCTGAACCAAATTTGCATTTTCACAAGTGGCAAGTGCCTCATTGATTAAAGCTTTAGCACTGCCATACTTGGCTGATAAAATATCTAATTGTGCTAATTGCTTTAATGCCTCAACCTGAGTGCTGCGAATTCCCTTTTGTTTAGACTGTTCTAGTACTTGTTGAAAGATAATTTGAGCTTGTGATGGCTGATTATATTTTACTAAAAGTCCTTGCTCTAAATTTTTATATATTAGTAAACTGTCTGATTGTCCAAATAATTTTGCATCAGTTAGTAAAACAAAAACTAGAATAAATGAAAAGTATTTAAACACGTTTACTATTCGTTTTCAAGAAGTTTAAAACCCGACCCATGAATATTTACTATTTCTACCTTGGGATTAACTTTTAACACATTACGCAGCTTATTGATATATACGTCTAAATTGCGTGCCGTATAAAAATCATCTCTACCCCAAACATGCAGTACCAGACTTTTACGAGGTAAAAGCTGAGCTTTATTTTTAACAAATAGTTTTAATAAATCACATTCTGTCGTGCTGATTCTTCGCTCTCCTTCTGCATATTTTAGCACCCTATTTGGAACATCTAAAGTCATTCCGGCAAATTCATACACTTCATCTTTTAAAATAATTTCAGGAATAACTTGGATGGTTCTTTTTAAAATAGCTCTGATCCTAGCTACCAATTCTTGTGTACTAAAAGGTTTAGTAATATACTCATCTGCACCTAGTGTAAAGCCCTTTAATTTATCTTCTTCGCTGCTATTTGCAGTAAGAAATACCAATGGAGTAAAAGCATCATCATCTCTAATTAACCTGGCTACTTCAAATCCATTTTTCTTGGGCATATTCACATCTAATAAGATGATATCGAATTTCTCTTTTTTAAATATATCAAGGGCTTCCAGACCATCTTTAGCTATTTGAGTGGTAAATCCAGATAATTTTAGATTCTCTCTCAGCAAATTGGCAAGTGTAACATCGTCTTCTGCAATAAGAACATGTGGTAATTTTCCTTGATTCATACTTGTGATATTATATTCGAATGTAAGATTTTTTAACAAATTACAGAAGCAGAAGCTAATGGCTTAAGCGTAATGTGTATAGAATATGGTATATATTTTATGGTTTTTTCACGTTGTCAAATGATTATATTTGTAAGGAAGACAAACTTTAAGAAACACTTTAGAAACATTAAAGAAAATTTTAAGAGCCGATGAAAATACCTTCCTATTTAATTTTACTTAGAATTCCATTTTCATTTTTCCTTTTACCTGTTTTTCTCTTTGCCTTATCCTATGCAGAAACCATAGACATTGAAAAAGCAATTCATATTTTTATCATTTTACATCTACTTATTTATCCAGCAAGCAATGGCTTTAATAGTTTTCAAGATCAAGATACAAGCAGTATTGGCGGATTACAAAATCCGCCACAAGCAGATCATTGGCTATTAAAAATTTCCATGGCTTTCAATATCATAGCCATTGCATATAGTTATTGGATCCACCCCATTCTAAGCCTTTTAGTGGGTGCTTATATCATCGTTTCTATTGCTTATAGCTGGAAGGCAATTCGACTAAAAAAGTTTCCTGTACTAAGCTTTCTATCTGTAATTATTTTTCAAGGTTTTGTTACATATGCACTCACTTATTTGTTTTGTCAAGAAACAAACTACCAAGAAAATTTGGCTCAAACCAATTTTTTACTACCTGCCTTCATTAGCAGTTTAATGGTTGCTGGCGCTTACCCTATGACCCAAATCTACCAACATGAAGCAGATAAAAACAGTGGAGATTTAACCCTAAGCAGGGTATTAGGCATACAAGGAACTTTTGGATTTTCAGCACTCATGAATTTACTAGTGATTATCATCATGGCTTATTTTTTAATAAACACCAAACAATCTCATTTATTTTATTTATTTCTTGTTTTTATATTTCCACCATTTAGTTTTTTTACCTGGTGGTTTAACAAAGTTAGGCGAAGTGATGCGTATGCTAATTTCAGATATACCATGATGTTAAACAAAATCTCTTCCATTTCGCTGGTATTATATTACTTAGCCATAATCTATTTAAAAAACATAAGTGAGTTACCTTTTTAATATTCAAACCTGCCTTCCGGCCTATCAACTGTCACAAATTGAATTAGGCCATTATATGTCAGAACAATATGATTTTACTGAAATAGAAAAAGCAAAGTTGATGCTCATGTATCAGCGCAGTGGAATTGATTATAGGCATAGTTGCTTACCAGACTTTCATTTAGCAGAAAGTCAAAAAGAACTTTTTATAAATCAGGAAGAGCCAAGTGTTTCTAAACGCATGGAATCCTATTTTAAACATGCATTACCTCTTGCATCAAAAGCAGCACAAGGCTCTTTACAAGAAGAAAAAATAAGCCACCTAATTAGTGTTTCATGCACGGGTATGGCTGCTCCTGGCTTAGATTTAATGTTAGTTGAAACGCTCAATTTACCTGCAAACATCCATAGGAGTTCTGTAAACTTTATGGGTTGCTATGCATACTTCCATGCCTTAAAAATTGCCGATGCCTATTGCCAAAGTGACCCCAATGCTTGCGTATTAATTGTAAGTGTAGAACTGTGCACCTTACATTTTAATAAAGCCAAAGATACAGACCAAATAGCAGCTAATTTATTATTCGCAGATGGGGCTGCAGCTTGTTTAGTAAGTGCTAAAAAACCAAATCACAACTCCTATTTTACGATAGACTCCTTTTATTCCAAAATTGTTACACAAGGAAAATCAGACATGGCTTGGAGTATTCATGAAACTGGCTTCTTAATGACCTTGAGCGCCTATATTCCGCAAATACTTCAAAGTGCCATTAAACCTATTATTGAAGAGGCATTATTAAAGAATAACACCTCTATTACTTCCATTCAACATTGGGGTATACACCCTGGAGGTAGAAAAATTTTAGATTATTTATCGGCCGAATTAGGTCTGAGCCAAACAGATTTGCGTGCCAGCTATGAAGTATTAAAACAAGTAGGAAATCTATCTAGCAGTACCATACTTTTTGTATTGGAAAATATTCTAAAGCGAGATGGTTATTTACCAAATCAAGCTTGTTTTACTGCTGGCTTCGGCCCCGGATTAACGGTAGAAACAATGCTTTTAAACCAGCCTAAGTACTCTGCTTAAAACCAATATTTCTTTTTGGTGTCTCCTCATTTGGAACTACTTTTAAATGCTGCACATCTTCCAAATACAAGGTGTTAATCATTTCTGTGCTTCGCTCTGTTTGAGGTAATTTAGCTAATCTCAAATGTTGACTTTTAATTACCTCCTCTACTACCTTTCTCACATTTCTGGCATTACCAAAATACTGGTTTCTATTTTTAAACAAATCTGAAAAATACATTTGTAAATGTGCAGAGGCAGCTTCATTTGGAGTGATATTATTACCCATTAACATTTTAATTGCAATGTGAAACAATTGCTCTGCTGCATAGTCTTCAAAATGGAGTTCCCTATCAAAGCGTGAACGTAAACCTGGGTTACTCTCCAAAAACCTGCGCATATTTTCTGTATACCCAGCAACAATCACAATAAAATTACCCCGGTTATCTTCCATGCGCTTCAATAAAGTTTCAATGGCTTCTTTACCAAAATCATTTTCTCCACCTTCACTTAATGCGTAGGCTTCATCAATAAACAATACACCACCTTGTGCTTTATCTATTAATTCTGCTGTTTTAATGGCCGTTTGACCTACAAAGCCACCTACTAAGGCTTGCCTATCACATTCTACCAGATTGCCTCGTTCTAAAATACCCAAAGCCTTGTAAATTTGAGCTAATATTCTGGCCACCGTAGTTTTACCCGTACCTGGGTTACCTGTAAAAACGGCATGTAATGAAAAACTTTGACGGACATCTTTCCCAATTTCTCTGTAAAAACGAACAAGTTTAACCAACTCATCTATTTCATTTTTAACAGATTCTAACCCAATTAAATGGTGCAAAGTAGCCAAAGCCTGCTTGAGCAAATCTTCATCAATTGGAATATCTGCAATTCCCTTTTTCTTACCTTCAAAAATCCTTTCAATGTCTGCACTTTGAATAGTAGAAATTTCTTCATTCGTTAACAAAGCTGGATTATTGGTTTGCATCAAACGTAATCCCATGTTCATTTTACTTTCATCTATGAGGGTATTTACGTAGCGCGCATTCCCAAATGCGGCATCCCTATTTCGATAAGCATCCACTAATTTTTTATATAGGTATTCTTCTGCACCTGCGCTTAAAGTTACTCCGCGTTTTTGCATGGTAAACCTAGCAATTTGCATTAACTCTTGTGGGATATAGTCTACAAAATCATAAAACATACTAAAACGAGAACGCATACCCGGGTTTGATGCCAAGAAATTATTCATTTCATTTGGATAACCTGCCACAATAATTGCTAAGTCACCTTCTCCATCACTCATTTCTTTGAGTAATATTTCGATGGCTTCTTTACCAAAATCTTTTGAATCATCATTTTTTCTTGCCAAGGCATATGCCTCATCTACAAATAAAATACCGCCTCTTGCTTTTTTAATTGCCTCCTTTGTTTTTGGAGCAGTTTGGCCAATATATTCAGCCACTAAATCACTTCTGTCCACTTCCAATACATGACCTTTGCTCAGCAATCCCATTTGATGATAAATCATACCAAGCATATTGGCTACAGTAGTTTTACCCGTTCCCGGATTACCCGTGAACACAGCATGCAGGTTTATTCTTTCGGTATCATCAAACCCTTTTTCTTTTCTGATCTTTAAAAAATTAAGGTAGGTAGTATATTCTTTTACCTTCTTTTTAATGTCATCTAAACCAATGAGTGCATCTAATTCTTGCAAGAGTTTTTCCATGCTTGCATCCATTGGTTCAGCCTTAATAGGCTCCTTGGGTTTAGCTTTTAGAATAACTGGCCTTGCCTCATCAATAAAGTTTACACCAATTTCAAATGGAATGGTGGCTATTATTTGATCCATAAAAAGTACACTAATAGAATAGGCATCTATTCCCCAAGTCCCTTTCATTTGGTTTCCCCAGCCAACTGTGCATTGAAATGTTTTCTGGCTTGTCTCTACAAATAACAACTTATCTATAGCCCCTTTTAATTGGCCAGTATTGGTATTAAAGTAAAATTGTAATTCACAAGGCCAAACTGCCACCTCATCAATTAGATTTTCAAGATCTAATTCGAGCCAAACATATCTGGTTTCTTCGCTGCTAAAAACAGAATAATATTTACGCTCAGATTCAATGACATTAGACTCTGGACCTTCATATAATTTTACTTTATTAATTTTAAAAAATGGATTCACCGTTTCAGAAACCAAGCCTAGATCTATGATATAAAAAATCCTTTCACCAACAAATTCATTGTCTATCCAGGCCTCCCATCTGTAGGTGCCTTTCTTCCAATAATTACCTGCATTTTTAACGCCCCATCCTTCTCTAATAAAAACAATGTTTTCGTCCTTTAAGATACTTCTATCGGCAGTTAAATTACAAATCTCTGCCCCATCCTCAACATTGACGCATTTTAAGCTGATTCTAGCCGACCAATCTTGCTCATCAAACAATTTATTAAAAAAGGAAAGTTCACAATAAATGAAGCTACATTCAGCTTCATCAAATACCTGACGATATTTCTTCTCATTATTGGCGAGCCATTCAGTTGAACCAAATATTTTGATGTCTCTAATTTTGTATTTGTGTGAAAGTTCTTTTGACATAAAACGGGGATTTGATTAATCAATACAACAACATTTAGACCAATTTTAATATGATTTTGCTGCAAAAAAATGGGGCATACCCGCATCAAAGTGATTAAAAATCTCATTATGTGACACTTAGATTTTTAACAAAGTAAGATATTCAAAAAAAAAGTTTAGAATTAAAAAAAAAACAAAAAAGGAATTGCTAATTAGTTCTAGAATCATAGATTTGCAGTCCTTTTAAAGCATACTCGGAATTACACTTAGTAAGTTTTAATCGTAAATTCAGCTAGGCCCGGAGAGATGGGTGAGAGGCTGAAACCACCGGTTTGCTAAACCGACGTAGGTAGTAATATCTACCGCGGGTTCGAATCCCGCTCTCTCCGCCAAACCAATAAAAGCCTGATTTTGCGTTGCAAAATCGGGCTTTTTTGCGCTAGCGCGTCAAAACCGCAGCGCAGCAAAGGATTTTGTAAGCGCTAGCGCAAAAAAGCCCGTTGATTGAATTCCGCGTAGCTTTAGCGAAGAGGAATGAAAGCAACAGGCTTTTCTTGGTTTGAAGCACCCCTCCAGGGATCAGCGACTGAAAGGAGCTAATCCAAACTCTAAACTACAGCAAAGGATTT